>NZ_DJOA01000012.1:0-61257 GCF_002437085.1 Candidatus Avelusimicrobium stercoris
GCTACGCCGGGGGATAGTTATTATAGCTGATTAAATTTCTCCGTCTCTATAAGTCCACCCTTGCCCGCTTAAAGATTTGCAAATTTGTCGCCCGCCGTCCTCCAACTGAGTAAAACAAGATTTCGTCCAGCCGTCATTGTCCCTAGTAACATAGAGAGTATAAAAGAAATTATCGGATAATCGGTCTGCCTGTATATCACACGCAATTTGCCAGCAGGATCCTCTATAACTAAAATTTTTTGTATCGTATGAATTTTCGTCAAATTGTCCGCCACTTAATTCCGTGTTAGCAGGGATGTCTTTATAGGGCATATTAGTAGGAAAACCACCATTTTCAAGCAAATATAAGTCTATATTGTCCTGCATTGTTTTAATGTTGCTAAACGCTTCCGTCATACGGGCCTTTTCCACGGCTTTGGTGTATTGTGGCAAGGCTACGGCCGATAAAATGCCAATAATCAGCACAACTACCAACAGTTCTATAAGGGTGAACCCCGAGCGGGGGGAGAATTGCTTTTGTGTTATCATACGGGCTCCTGTTGTTTCTGGAACCCAAAGAAAAACGGCTGCCTATCTTGCGCCAGAGCAAGTGCCGCAAGTATAAACAGCCGTAGTCTGCCGCCAAAAAGGCGGCAAACATTTGGCACAAGAAAAAGGGGTTATAAGGCCCTTTCTCTTGCGCCTCTAATCGGCTGTTTTTGGACTTGCTCTGGATTACGCTAGTAATGCCGCCGTGTTCCGCACACGGTTCCAAAAACAGATAAATTTTTATTTTTACAACACTTTAAGTATAACAAATTTAGACGTATTCTCCCAGTTTGGTATAATATAAATAATCACTATATAAGGAGTCTAAAATGAATATTAAATTGTTGTGGTTGTTGGGGGTGGCGTTTTTTGTGGCGGGTTGTGCGGCTACGGAACAGGCGGCCTCGCCTATTAACGTAAAGGCCAAAACATATGCCGAAGCCTTGCAATCGGCGGATAAGTCTTGCCGCGTGGATGAGGATTGCACCTCTGTCAGCAAGGGTTGCTGCCCTTGCGCGGGTAACGAAGCCGTAAATAAAGATGCCGCTAAATTGCTCAACCAACGCTTAAATAAAGAGTGCGCACAAGCCGTTTGCACCTTGCAAATGTGCTATGTGGAAATCAATACGTCCTGCCAAAACGGGACTTGCGTGGGTACGCCCAAGCCGATGAAGGACTATTTTGCCAAATAAGGAGAAATAAATGAAGAAGATTCTAACCGTATTAGCCTGCGCCGCCGCGTTGGGCGCTTGCACCTCTACCGGGGCGGGGATTAACGCCACTCCGGCCAAATTAACCAAAGCCGTAGCCGCGGCGGACAGAACCTGCCAAACGGATGCTGATTGCGTAGCCGTCCAAAAGGGTTGCTGCCCCTGCGCGGGTTTTGAAGCCGTAAATAAAACGGCGTCCGCCAAGGTTCAAAAGGTGTTTGAAAACGCCTGCGCCAATGCCGGCTGTACGCGCGAAGCCTGCTATACCCGCATTACCACCTCTTGCGTAAATAATGTTTGCACGGGCAAACTGATTGCGCCCAAAGCGGTGGCTTTTTAAGGCGGAAAAGTTTTTTGGTCCGGTCCCAAAACGGGGCCGGGCGCTGTATTGTAGGGCCCGATGAAGAAACCCTTTACAATACAAGACGGATATTATACAATATATATAAGCGAATTTTAGGCGTTATGCAAAGAAACGAAATGGTGAAAAACGTGAGTATTTGTATAGCGCAAAAGCCCACTAATTTGGTATAATAAAATGTACTGAATTGGACGAAAGGCAGGAAATTCCACACCGGCTCGTCGGAGAAAGCGACCCGGGGGAGGGGTTTCTGCCGAATAATTTTTTTGTAAAAAACATTTAAGGAAAACCAAAAATGGTAGAAAAAACAGAAAAAAAGGCGAAAGTATTGAGCCAAGAAAGAATCCGCATTAAATTGCGTTCTTACGATCACCGTATGTTGGACGCCTCGGTTTCTCGCATTGTGGAAACCGCACAAAAAACGGGCGCCATCGTGGCGGGTCCTGTTCTTCTCCCGGTTCGGATTAAGAAGTACACCGTGCTTCGCTCTCCCCATACCGATAAAAAGAGCAGAGAACAGTTTGAAATGCGTATTCACAAAAGACTCATTGATCTGAAAAGTCCCACCTCCAAGACCGTTGACGAGTTGATGAAATTAGACTTGCCGGCCGGCGTGGACGTGGCAATCAAAAGCAACTAACAGGAAACCTGATAGAATATGACTGAAGAAATCAAAAACGCTGCTGGTGCCCAAGAGGCAACCCCCGTTGCTGAAGCGGCCAAAGCAGAAACTGTCAAAGAAGCCCCGGCTACGTTTCGTTTCGTAATCGGCGAGAAAGTGGGTATGACCCAACTCTTTGATGAAAAAGGCAACCTTCACGGTGTGTCCGTTGTAAAAGCGGGCCCGTGCAAAGTTGTACGTGTCAGAACCCAGGATAAAGACGGCTATAACGCCGTTTGCGTGGGTTTTGGCGAAGTGAAAGAAAACAAACTTAACAAACCTGAACTCGGTTATTTCAAAAAAGCCAATGTGGCGCCGGTCAAACATATGAAGGAATGCCGTGTGGCCGACGTGAACGGTTTTGAAATTGGTCAAGTCATTTCACTTGAAAAGATTTTTAAACCCGGCGACTATGTGGACGTCCAGGGGAAAATTAAAGGCCACGGTTTTGCCGGTGCGATGAAACGCCACGGCTTCGCCGGTCAGGCTGATTCCCACGGTGCGTCTGACAGATGCCGCGCTCCGGGTTCCTTGGGCTCCCGCCGCTCTTTGGGTAAAGTGCTTTCCGGTCAGCGTATGGCTGGCCACTATGGTACCACCACCCATACCGTCGCCAAGATTGAAGTTGTGAAAGTGGATAATGAAAATGGTCTCTTGTTCCTTAAAGGCTCTGTGCCGGGCGCGAGAGGTTCTATCGTCTCCGTCTTGGAAACTTCCAAATACAAAAAACACTATGTGGCGCCTGTGCAGCATAAAGTGTCTGCCTCCAAAGCCGCCAACAAGAAGTAAGGACTTTGACCCATGGAAACTAAAGTTTTAGATATTAAAGGAAAAGAAAAAGGGACCTGCGCTCTGCCGGATAGTTTGTTTGCCGTCAAAGCCAACCCTACGTTCCTGCACGAAGTCATCACCGCCTTTTTGGCCAACCAAAGACGCGGCACCGCTGATGTGAAAACCCGCAGCGAAGTGTCCGGTACCGGCAAGAAGCCGTGGAAGCAGAAAGGCACCGGCCGCGCCCGTCAGGGCAGTTTGCGCGCTGTGCAGTTCCGCCACGGTGGTATCGCTTTTGGTCCGACCCCGCACTCTTATCGTCAGGATTTGCCGGCCGCCAAACGCAGAACCGCTTTGGCTATGGCTCTTTCCACCAAACTCGCCGAAGGCAACTTGGTGGTCTTGGACTCTTTGACCTTCAAAGAACCCAAAACCAAAGCCTTTGCCGCTGTAATGGAAACGTTAGCCGCTGGCCGCAAACCGTTGGTGCTTGATAACTTTGCCGACGAAAATGCCGCTTTGGCCTGCCGCAATATGGAAGGTTTAACCCATATCCCGACGCAGGACATCAACGCCTACGTGGTGCTCAACAGTTCCAAAGTCATTTTGACCAAAGACGCTGTTGAAAAACTGTGCGATACCTTCGCCAAGGAGACGAAATAATGTCCCGCACGTATGAAACGTTAAAAAAGCCCCTTTTGACTGAAAAAAGTCTTATTGAAAGAGACACGCATAACCGCTACGGTTTCGTAGTGGCCAAAACCGCGTCCAAGGGCGAAATCAAAACCGCGGTGGAAAAAATCTTTAATGTAACCGTTACCAAAATCAACACCATTAACGTAACGGGCAAAACCCACCGTATGGGTCGCTTTGAAGGCAAAAGACCTGATTACAAAAAGGCCTTTGTTACCTTGAAAGAAGGCGATAAAATTGAAGTGGTGGAAGCCGCTTCAAAGTAGCGAAAGGAGAAACTACTAACTATGCCTATTAAGTCATTTAGACCTTACACCCCTTCCCGCAGAACGATTACGGTTTCGGATTATTCCGATATCACCAAGACCACTCCGGAGAAGAGTTTAACCAAAGGTCTGCGCAAAACCGGCGGCAGAAACAACACCGGTATGATTATGGTTCGCCACATTGGTGGTGGCCACAGACGTGCTTACAGACAAATTGATTTTAGAAGAGAAAAATACGGTATTCCGGCCAAAGTCGTATCCATTGAATACGATCCGAACAGAAGCGCCCGTATTTGTCTTTTAAATTACGCTGACGGCGAAAAGAGATATATTCTCCATCCGCTCGGCGTACAGGTGGGCGATGTGTTGATGTCCGGCCCGGCCGCTGATATTAAAGTGGGTAACTGCCTTGCTCTTAAAAATATTCCCGAAGGTACTTTTATCCACGCGATTGAATTGAAAGTTGGCAAAGGCGCCCAGTTGGCTCGCAGCGCGGGCAGCCAGGCCCAACTTATGGCCAAAGAAGCGGACTACGCCCATATCAAAATGCCGTCCGGTGAAATTCGCTTGGTTCCCAGCGCTTGCTGCGCGACGATCGGCCAAGTGGGCAACATTGACCACGGCAACGTCGTAATCGGCAACGCCGGCAGAAACAGACATCGCGGCGAAAGACCTACCGTACGCGGTAGCGCTATGAACGCGGTTGACCACCCGATGGGCGGCGGCCGTGGGCACGGTAAAGGCGGAAATATTCCGCGCTCTCCGTGGAACCAGCAGACTCGCGGTCTGAAGACTCGCTCCACCAAAAAAGCGTTCGGCTGGATGATTGTCAGCGACAGAAGAAAAAACAAGGTTAAGTAATTATGGGAAGATCAACTAAAAAAGGTCCGTTCGTGGATTTAAACCTGTTGGAAAAAGTTCAGGCGATGAACGCCTCCAACGAAAAGAAACCTATCAAGACGTGGGCAAGAGCCTGCACCATCGTGCCGGAATTCGTGGGACACACGTTTCTGGTGCACAATGGCAGAAAATTTCTTCCCATTTACGTTTCCGAAAGAATGGTAGGATACAAACTCGGTGAATTTTCTTTCACTCGTTTGTTCAAAGGTCACGGTGGTATGACGAAAGATTCCACCGCCCTGAAATAAGAGTTGAGGATTTGATATGGAAGCTTGTGCAAAAGCTAAATTTCAACGTTTCGGCAGCCGCAAGGTAAACTTGGTGCTGGATCAAATCCGCGGTAAAAACGTCAAGGCGGCGGAGGAAGTTCTTCCTTTCGTAGCCAAACGCACCTCGGATTTGGTGGCCAAAACTTTACACAGCGCCGCCGCTAACCTGGAAGTGAAAGCCGGCAAAAAACTGGATTTCAGCAAAGTCTTCATTAAAGAAGCGTTTGCTAACCTCGGCCCCAGCGGCCACTTGAAAAGAGTACAGCCCGGCCCGCAAGGTCGCGCTATGCCCTATAAGAAAAGTATGTGTCATTTGACTGTCATTGTTACCGACGAAAAAAAGGGAGGTCGCTAATTTATGGGACACAAGATTCATCCCCGGTCAATTAGATTAGGTTATATTCAGGATTGGCGTTCCAGATGGTTCGCCCCCAAGAATATGCCGGCGCTTATTAAAGAAGACTTTGATATCCGCAAAATCATTGACGACAAATTCAAAATGGCGGCTGTCAGTTACGTCGGCATTGAAAGAGCCGGTGCGTTCTTGCGTGTGAATGTTCACACCGCCCGCCCGGGTGTGGTAATCGGCAAAAAAGGCGCCGATATTGAAGCGTTGAGAAAAGAATTGGAAGCCCTTACCGGCAGCAAAACTTTCGTCAACGTGATTGAAATCAAAAATCCGGAAACGGACGCCCAACTGGTAGCCCAGAACATCGCTATGCAACTTGAAAAGCGCGCTCACTACGGCGCCGCTATGAAGAAAGCGATTGAAAAGGCCTTGTCCGGCAAAGCGCTCGGTATTAAAATTATGGTGTCCGGCAGACTCGGCGGCGCGGAAATCGCCCGCACCGAGTGGAAACGCGAAGGCCGCGTTCCGCTGCACACCTTGTGCGCCGATATTGACTACGGTTTCACCGAAGCCAACACCATCAGCGGTAAAATCGGCATTAAAGTCTGGATTTTCAAGAGAACCCACTTCGCCAAATCTCCGAAAGAGATTATGAACGAACTCAAGAAACATCGCGACATGGAAAGCGGTTCCACCGAAGGCGCGACGGAAGTTGCCGCCCCGGCCGTGGAAACCAAATAGAGGACTTTGACTTATGTTAATGCCTAAAAGAGTTAAATATCGCAAGCCCTTCAGCGCGCCGCGCATTAAAGGTAATGCCAAGCGCGGTACGGAAGTGGTGTTCGGCGAATTTGGGTTGAAAGCGTTGGAACCCAAATGGATTACCGCCCGGCAGATTGAAGCTGCCCGTATTACCTTGTCCCGCTTCATCAAGAAAAAAGGCAAATTGTGGATTCGCATTTTCCCGGACAAAGCCATTACGAAACACCCCGCCGAAACCCGTATGGGTAAAGGTAAAGGCGCGCCCGAATACTGGGCCGCTGTGGTGAAGCCCGGCAGAATTTTGTTTGAATTGGAAGGCGCTTCCGTGGAAGATACCAAAAAAGCGATGCGTTTGGCTTCCGACAAACTGCCGATTAAGACGAAACTGGTAAGCAGAAGGTAGTTTATGAAAACGAACGAAAAAGAAGCTTTGAAAAAGAAAACGTTGGCCGAACTGAACGAAGCGCTCGGCAAAGCCCAAGAAAAGAAGTTCAACCTTCTTTTCAAACACAGCACCACTCCCATCGCTAACCCGATGGAAATCAGAGCGGTCAGACGCGAAATTGCTCTTTTGCAAACGCTGATCAACCAGAAGAAAGAGCAAAAATAGAGGTTTTAAAAATGGAAAATCAAGAAACCCGTGCTAAAAGAAAGGTCCTCACCGGCGTGGTTGTGTCCGACAAAATGGACAAAACCCGCACCGTTGCGGTAGAACGCCTGGTTCACGACGACCGCTATGGCAAAACGCTCAAAAGAGCGGCCAAATTCCACGCGCACGATGAGGCCAACGAAAGCAAAATCGGCGACAAAGTGGAAATTATGAGCACCCGTCCCGTTTCCAAAACGACGAAATGGCGTGTTTCCAAGATTGTGGAAAAAGCCAGAGCTTAGTTTTTAAAAACTACGGAGTTATTAAAGTATGATTCAATTAAGAAGCATAGTCAATGTGGCCGACAATTCCGGCGCGCGTAAAGTGCAATGCTTTAAAGTGCGCGGCGGCCACCACCGGGATATCGCAACTTTGGGAGATGTCGTGATGTGCTCCGTCAGAGATGCGATCCCTACCTCCGCCATTAAAAAAGGCGACGTAGTCCGCGCGGTAGTCGTTCGCGTGGCCCGCGAAAAAAGAAGAAAAGACGGTTCCTATATTCGTTTTGATGACAACGCTGTTTGCATCATCAACGATAACGGCGAACCCAAAGGCACCCGTGTGTTCGGGCCCATTGCCAGAGAACTCAGAGAAAAGAACTTTTTGAAAATCATTTCCCTGGCTCCTGAGGTGGTATAGAGTATGATTATCAAGAAGAAAGATACCGTGCTGGTTTTGGCCGGCAAGGACAAAGGCAAGAAAGGCGAAGTGAAATCCGTCAACCCGGGCAAAAACAAAGTAGTAGTTGCCGGCGTGAATATGATTTCCAAACACACGAAGCCTACTCAAAATAAGCAAGGCGGCATCATTCAGATGGAAGCGGCGTTGGATGCTTCTAACGTAGCGGTCATCTGCGGTAAATGCAAAAAGGCGATGACGCCCAAAGTGCAAGTTTCGGCCGACGGTAAAAAAGTACGCGTTTGCCGCAAATGCAACGAGCCGATCATTTAATCCAGGTAAGAGAAAATGACTAAGAAAGAAACGAAAAACGTAACGAAGGCGCCCGAGGGATATACTCCTCGCTTGCAGGCCCTTTATAAAGAAAAAGTGCTTCCGGCCTTGCTCAAAGATATGGGTGTAAAGAGCCCGATGGCTGCGCCGAAACTCACGAAAATCGTGATCAACATCGGTGTAAAAGATGCCCGTGAAGACATTAAAGCGTTGGAAGTGGCCAAAGAAGATTTGACCGCCATCGCTGGTCAGGCTGCCCAAGTAAGACGCGCCAAAAAATCCATCTCTAACTTCAAGCTTAGAGAAGGTATGCCTATCGGCGTGCGCGTAACGCTGCGCGGTGCGAGAATGTATGAATTTATGGAACGCTTCATTATGATCGCCTGCCCCCGTATCCGCGACTTCCAGGGTTTCAACCCGAGTTTTGACGGTAAAGGCAACTTGAACCTGGGTATTAAAGAACATTATATTTTCCCGGAAATTGATGTGGAAAAATCACCCAAAGCCCACGGTATGAACATTACGTTCGTTACCACGGCCGGCAACGATAAAGGCGGTCGCCTGCTCATGGATTATATGGGTATGCCCTTCCGCAAATCGGCTACTAAATAAGAGGACTAAAACTTTATGGCTACTAAAGCATGGGTTGCAAAAATGGCTAAGGACCAAAAGTTCGCCGTGCGCTATCACAACAGATGCCAAATCTGTGGCCGCGCAAGAGGTTACTACCGCGACTTCGGTCTCTGCCGTATCTGCCTGAGAAAGATGGCACACCAGGGTTTAATCCCGGGTCTTAGAAAATCGAGCTGGTAATTTACAGGAGGAGGTATCGCTTTCGGGCCAACTCCGCAACAGGAAAGTGGCTTGGGACGATAACCTAGAATATGGATCCAATCGCAGATTTCTTAACCAGAATAAGAAACGCCAATATGAAGAAAAAAGAAAAAGTGGATATCCCTTTTTCTAAAATCAAAACCGAAATTGCGCGCATCCTCAAAGAAGAAGGATACATCGCCAATTTCAAAGCCGTCCACAACGAAACCAAGGGCGGCGTGGTAAGAGTATTTTTGAAATACACGCCGGAAAACGAATGCGTAATCCAGGGCCTCAAAAGAGTGTCCAAACCGGGTTCCCGCGTATATAGCGCTTACAACAATATTCCGAAAGTTCGCGGCGCTTTTGGTATTTCTATTCTTTCCACTTCCAAAGGCTTAATGACCGACGCGCAAGCCAAAGCCGCCAAAATCGGCGGTGAACTTTTGTGCCAGGTCTGGTAAGGGGGGAATATGAGCAGAATCGGTAAAAAAATTATCAATATTCCCGCTAAAACCAAAGTGGAAATTAAAGAGAACATCATCACTGCCACCGGCGCTTTGGGCACCTTGTCCTACACCGTGCCGGAAGGCGTAACCCCGAAATTGGACGGGGCCGTGTTGACCTTCTCCATCCCGGAAAACCGTGTGAAAGAACTTAACGCTATCCACGGCACCACCCGCGCGAACGTCTTCAATATTATTGAAGGGGTTACGAACGGTTTCTCCAAAACCTTGGAAATCAACGGTTTGGGTTACCGTGCGAACGTGGCCGGACAAAAACTCAATTTGGAATTGGGTTTCTCTCACCCCGTCAATTTGGATATCCCCGCTGGCCTTACGGTCGTGGTGGATCCGAAATCCGGCGCGGTAACGATTAAAGGCAGCGATAAGTTCAAAGTGGGCGATTTCGCGGCCAAAATCAGAAGAATCAGACCTCCGGAACCCTACAAAGGCAGCGGTATTAAATACCAGGGCGAACACATTGCCCGCAAAGCCGGTAAGACTGCGGCGGGAGGTAAATAATTATGGCTACTAAGCAAGAAAGATATCAATTCAGAAAGGACCGCAGCCGCGGCCACCTGTTGAAAAACGGTGCGCACCGCCCGCGCCTTTCGGTGTACAGAAGCTTGAAATACATCTATGCCCAAATTATTGACGACAACACCCACAGCACGTTAGTGTCTGCCACGACGTTGTCCAAAGAATTTGAAGGCAAGTTTGACACCTCCGCCAAGAGTATTGAAGCCGCCAAGGCCTTGGGCGCTGCTATTGCCAAGAAAGCGCTTGAAAAAGGTATCAGCGAAGTAATGTTTGACCGCGGCGGACGCGTGTACCACGGCAGAATTAAAGCGCTTGCTGATTCCGCCAGAGAAGCAGGATTGAAATTCTAAGACAGGTGAATTTAATGTCCAATGAAACGCTAGTTAAAAGCGATAACAGAAAAGAAGCGAAAGGCAAAAGAGCCGAGTTTCAAAAAGCAAGACCGCTCGCCGAAGGCAAAACGACGGTCATCCACGTAGCCAGAACGGCCAAGGTAGTAAAGGGCGGTAAACGCTTTGGTTTCCGCGCGTTGGTCGTAGTCGGTAACGGTATGGGCAAAGTGGGCGTTGCTATTGGCAAGGCAAATCAGGTTCAGTTGGCTATCGCCAAGGCTGAATCTCACGCGAGAAAACATATGATTACGTTCCCGATCGTGGGCGAAACGATTCCGCACGAAACCATCGGCAAGTTCGGTGCTTCTTCCGTGTGGATGAAACCCGCGGCCCCCGGTACCGGTGTAATCGCCGGCAGCGGTGTGCGCCTCTTGTTTGAAGCCGCCGGTATCAAAGACGTGCTCGCCAAGAGTTTGGGCAGTTGCAATCCTTGCAACCTCGTGTATGCCACTATGGAAGCGTTCAAACAACTCAAAAGCAAAGAAGCTGTGAACGTTATCCGCGGCAAGGCTGAAAAAGCCGCCGCCGAAGCCCCGAAAGCCGAAGCGCCCGTTGAAGCAGCCAAGGCCGAATAGTTTTGTGGAGAGAATAAAATGGTAACTTTAAATAAACTTTTCCCTAAACATGGGTCTAGAAAAGCCAAAAGACGCTTGGGCATTGGCCCGGGCTCTGGTTTGGGCAACTACTGCACCAAAGGTATGAAAGGGCAGACTTCCCGCTCCGGTAACAGCCGCAAGGAAAGCAAAGAAGGCGGTCAGATGCCGCTTATCCGCCACACGCCGAAAAGCGGTTTTTCCAATAAAGACTTTGCCAGACGTTACGATTATGTAAACCTTGGCTCTTTGGAAAAAACGTTTGCGGCCGGTGCGGAAGTAACCCCCGAAGCCTTGAAGAAAGCGGGCATCATCCACGATGTTACCCGTGTCAAAGTGTTGGCTAACGGTGCTTTGACCAAGGCCTTGAAAGTGTCTGCTCACGGTTTTTCTGCCACCGCCAAAGCGGCGATTGAAAAAGCCGGCGGCACCGTAACCGTGCTTGAACAGAAGACCAAATAATGGCTAACAACACAGTTGCAAATATCTTTAACGCCCCCGAACTCAAGAAGAGACTCCTCTTCTTGATCGGGGCGTTGGCTGTTTTCCGGATTGCGGCCGCAATCCCAATACCCGGTATCAATGCGGATGTTTTGAAACAACTCTTTGCTGCCCACCAGAACGGTATTTTAGGTTTTATGAATATCTTCTCGGGCGGTGCGTTGGGTAAATTCTCCATTTTGGCCTTGGGTATTATGCCGTACATCAACGCGTCCATTATTATGGGGCTTGTTCGCGGGGCGCACATTTTCCCCGCGTTGGACAGAATGCATAAAGAGGGCGAATCCGGCAGAAGAAAAGAAAACCAGATTACCCGTATTTTTGCACTGTTCCTGGCCGTTTTGCAAGGCGCTATGATGACCTTCGCCATCACGAAAGTGGAAGGCGCAGGCGGCGTATCGGCGGTAGTCAATCCGTCGTTTATGTTTTTTGTAACCACCGTGCTGACCCTCGCGGCCGGTACGATGTTTGTTATGTGGTTAGGCGAACAGATTACGGAAAAAGGGGTGGGCAACGGTATTTCGCTCATCATTTTTGCCGGCATCGTGGACCGCTTGCCCAGCGCCATTATGGAAGTCGTCAACCGCGTGAAAACGGACGAAATGGACTTCTTTATGGCCTTGGTAATCTTTGGTGCGGCGATTGTAATTACCGCGTTAGTGGTATGGCTGGAAACGGCCCAACGCCAAATCCCGGTTCAGTACGCCAAACGCCAGGTGGGGAATAAAACCTATGGCGGCCAGACCAGTTATCTGCCGCTTAAAATTGACCAGAGCGGCGTGATTGCTGTAATCTTTGCGTCCTCTGTTATTTCCTTGCCGCTGACGATTGCCAGTTTTAACCAGGAAGCCCCGTGGGCGCAGAAACTGTTGGAAGCGATGAACCGCAGCAACGGTTGGTATATGTTAATTTTCTCCGCGCTCATTATTTTCTTCTGCTATTTCTACAATTCTATGACGATTAACCCGTCCGACTTGGCAGATAATATGAAGAAATGGGGTGGCTTTATCCCGGGTATTCGCCCCGGGGAACCGACCAAAAACTACATTGAGTGGGTAATGAACCGCTTGACGTTCTGCGGTGCCATTTTTGTATGTTTGGTGGCCGTCTTGCCGGATTTCTTCCGGGCGGAATTTAACGTGGACTTTTACTTCGGCGGTACGGCTTTGCTCATCGTCGTTGGCGTCGCGTTGGATACCGTCGGTCAAATCCAAGCCCATCTCTTGGCCCGCAATTACGAGCCGTTAATGAAGGGCAGCAAGAGGATTAAAGGCCGCTGGTTCAACGTCCAGTAATTTCGTATTTTTGGGGGATTTCGGTGTTGCCCCTTCTTTCGCATAGCAGGTATAGTATGCTTCAAGAAGGTGCGCCTAGAAATCCCCTCAAAAATCCAAAATTACTCATTAAGTTTTGAGTTTCCTCAAAATCTTAAAAAATTAGTATTAGTTGCTTGGTTTGTATTTTTCGCAAATTATTTTGTGTTTGGCTCCATAGGGGCGAAACGCAAAGTAGTTTGAAAGACAGGAAGGATTTTAACGTGAATATTGTTTTAATGGGCTGCCCGGGTGCCGGTAAAGGCACGCAGTCGGCCAAGTTGCAAGATGAATTTCAGTTAAAGCACATTTCCACCGGGGATGTTCTGCGTGCGGAAATTGCTTCCGGTTCCGAACTCGGTAAAAAGATTTCCGGTATTATTGAAAACGGAAATTTGGTGCCGGACGAACTGATGATTTCTATGTTGGAAAATATCGTCAAATCTACCGATAAAGGTATTATTTTTGACGGTTTTCCGCGCACGGTGGCGCAGGCCGAAGCGTTGGATGCAATGATGAAACGCCTCGGGCGTGAAATTACGGAAGTAATTATGATTGACTTGCCGGAAAGCGAAGTCGTCAGCCGCATTACCTCCCGCCGCCAATGCAAAAAATGCGGTGCCATTTTGCACGTCAATCCGGAAGCCCCGCTTACCAAATGCCCGGCTTGCGGTGGTGAATTATACACCCGTGCAGACGATACCGCCGAACACGTTAAACGCCGCTTGGAAGTGTATCACAACGATACCTTGCCGGTAAAGAATTATTATTTGAACAGCGGTAAATACGTAGAAATCAAGGGTAACCAAACCCCCGAAAAAGTTTTTGAAGACATTGTAAATGTCATCAAGAAGGCAAAATGATTGAAGTAAAAAACGATAGCGAACTCCAAAAGATGCGTGAAGCCGGTAAAGTAACGGCGGCGGTCCTCAAACTGATGACCGAACTCGTGAAACCGGGTATCTCCACGCTGGAATTGGACGCCGCGGCCGAAAAGACGATCCGCTCCTTCGGGGCGACGCCGCTCTTTCTCGGTTATTATGGCTTTCCGGGCACCATTTGCGCTTCCGTAAATGAAGAAGTCGTGCACGGAATCCCAAAAAAAGATAGAATATTAAAGAGTGGTGATATTATCAGTATAGATACAGGGGCCCGCCTTGACGGCTTCTGTTCTGATGCCGCAATCACCCTCGGCGTGGGAGAAGTTTCTGACGAAGCCCAAAGACTGATGGACGTTACCAAAAAGTCTTTATATAAGGCAATCGGGCAAGTCAAACCCGGCAAGCGTCTTGGCGACGTGGAGCACGCGGTGGAAACTTTTGCCAGGCAAAACGGCGTAGGCGTCGTGCGTGATTACTGCGGGCACGGTATTGGCCGCAATATGCACGAAGAGCCCAGTATCCCGAACTTCGGCAGACCGGGCACGGGGCCGCTCTTGGAAAAGGGTATGGTCCTGGCAATAGAGCCTATGCTTACTGCGGGAACTTATAGAGTCAGGGAGTTGGATGACGGTTGGACCGTTGTTACGGCGGACGGTAAGTATGCCGCCCACTTTGAACACACGGTGGCCGTTACGGCTAACGGCAGTGAAATTTTCACGGCCTTTGAATAATCTCACGCTGGCGCTTTTTGGACGGTTCAAAAGGGCGCGGCGGATGTTTGTTCTAAATTTATCCGAACTCGGAGTCGTATGAGCGATAAGATAGAAATTGAAGGTAAAGTCTTGGAATCGCTGCCCAATGCGATGTTTAAAATTGAAATACCGGGCGGCAAAATTATTCTGGGACATATATCCGGCAAAATGAGAGTTCATCATATAAGAATTCTACCGGGCGACAAGGTCAGACTGGAATTGTCTCCTTACGATTTGACCCGCGGCAGAATAACTTATAGGGAGAAATAAATGAAAGTCAGAGCCAGTGTAAAAAAGATATGTCAGAAATGCAAAATCATTAAGCGCAACGGCGTAGTCCGTGTGGTTTGCGAAGTCGCGAAGCACAAACAACGCCAAGGTTAATTTAAGGAGTTTTAGAAGAATATGGCTAGAGTCGCAGGTATTGATTTACCTAAAAATAAAAGAATTGACGTCGCCCTGGAATACATTTACGGCATCGGCAAGAAAAACGCCAAAGACGTGCTTGCCAAATTGAACGGCCAGATTGATCCCGCCACCCGCGTGAAAGACTTGACCGAACAGCAGGCCGGTTTGCTCAACACCATTTTGCAGAAGGAATACAAAGTGGAAGGCGAACTCCGCCGCGAAGTGGCGCAAAATATTCACCGCGCCATTGAAATCGGTTCCTATCGTGGCCAGCGCCACCGCCGCAACCTGCCGGTCCGCGGTCAGCGCACCAAAACCAACAGCAGAACCCGCCGCGGCAGAAGAAAAACCGTGGGTGCTAAAACCAAATAACTTTTAATATTAGGAATTTAAACATATGGCAGAAGAAAAAGTAACAACGGCCCCGGCCGCGCAAGCGCCGGCGGCGAAAGGAAAGAAGAAAAACGCCAAAGCGCCGGTATTCGGCGTGGTGCATATTTACTGCTCGTTCAACAATACGATTGTAACTGTTTCGGACGACAAGGGCAACACGATTGCTTGGTCCACCGCCGGTTCCCACGGCTTTAAAGGCACCAAGAAGAGCACTCCGTTTGCCGCGCAAATCACCAGCAACAAGGCTGCTGAAAAAGCCGTTGCTATGGGTATGCGCGAAGTAGCCGTAAAAGTTTGCGGTCCGGGCCAGGGCAGAGAAACTGCCGTGCGCGCCGTGCAGCAAGCCGGTTTAACCGTGTCTTCCATTAAAGACATCACCCCCATCCCCCACAACGGATGCAGACCGCCCAAAGCCAGGAGAGTATAAGATTTATGTCTAGATATACAGGACCCAGCTGCAAAAAGTGCAGAAAATTAGATTGCAAACTTTTCTTGAAAGGGAGCAAATGCTACACCAACTGCGTCATTGACAAGTTGGCTGCCGTAACCAAACGCGGCGGCAAAGTTAGAAAAGCCAAAGTGTCCGAATACGGTATTCGCTTGCAGGAAAAACAGAAAGCCAGACTTCAATCTGGTATGTCTGAAATTCCGTTCCGCAATTTGTTTGACGCCGCCGCCAAGGCCGAAGGCCAGACCGGTGAAAATTTCTTGCGCAAATTGGAAACCCGCTTGGACAACACCGTCCGCCGCTTGGGTTTTGCCATTTCGCTTAAAGCCGCGCGCCAGTTGGTATTGCACGGATATGTAACCGTAAACGGCAAAGCCGTAAACGTGCCTTCTTACCAGTTGCGCTTGGGCGACAAAGTAACCTTGAACGCCGCCTTGGCCGAAAACGTGGAAGTAAAGAAAGCCTTGACGGATGCCGAAAAGCGCAACCAGCGCCCGAGCTTCTTGGAATACGATGCGGAGAAGATGACCGGCAAACTTTTAAGATGGCCCGACAGAGCGGAAATGTCCTACCCTGTCAACGAGCAGCTCATCGTAGAATACTATTCTAAATAGTTTGGAGGCAATAATGGCTTTTAACGAAATAGTCCTTCCGCAAAAGATTCAACTGGAAGAAAAAACCGCGTCCGACTTTTACGGCAAATTTATTGCCGAACCGTACGAAAGCGGTTACGGTCATACGGTGGGCAACTCCCTGCGCCGGATTTTACTTTCCGGTATGGAAGGCGCCGCTGTAACCGCCGTCAGAATCGCGGGAGCCGTGCACGAATTTAGCACGATCCCCAACGTGCGGGAAGACGTTATCAATATTTTGCTCAATATGAAACGTCTGCGCGTGAAAATGGAAGGCAAAAACCGTGAATATTTGCAGTTGCACGTCGCCAAACCCGGCGTGGTAACGGCTGCGGATATTGAAGAAGCGTCCGGCGTGGAAATTGTCAATAAAGACCTGGCCCTGGCCACCTTGGAAGTGGGCGGCAGCCTGGAAATGGAAATTGAAATTTCCCGCGGCAAGGGTTATGTGCCTGCCGAAGATTTAGCCAAAATTCAGCGCCCTGCCGGGTTTATCCCGGTGGATGCCCTGTTCTCCCCGATTGTGAAGGTTCACTACGATGTGGAACCTGCCCGCGTCGGCCAGAAAACGGACTATGACCGCTTGATTTTGGAAATTACCACCGACGGCACCTTGGCTCCGGCCCGGGCGTTGCACCGTGCAGCGGTATTGCTGTCCAGTTCTTTGCATATTTTTACGATTGAAGGCGAAGACGATTGCGTGGCCACCACCAGCGATGAAGCGGTGGAAGAACCCGTGTCCACGACCGGGGCCGTCGCCGGCGCGAACGTCAATTCCAAATTGGATGAACTGCTCAACCAGTCCATTGAATTTATTGAATTGTCGTCCCGCTCCATTAATTGTCTTAAATCCGAAAATATTAACACGGTCCGCGACTTGGTTAAAATGACCGAAGACGACTTGAAAATGATCAAGAACTTCGGCGCCAAATCTATGGACGAAATCAAAGAAAGACTGGCCGAGATGAAACTTTCGCTCGGTATGAAAATTTAAGGAGTAGTTTTTAGCGTATGATTAAAAATACCGGATACAGAAAATTGGGCAAGACTGCGTCCCACCGCAAGGCTATGCTTAACAATATGGCCACCAGCATTATTCTTCACGAACAAGTGAAGACCACGCTGCCCAAAGCCAAAGAAGTCAGACGCGTGGTGGAAGGGCTCATCACGCTGGCCAAAGCCAACAACGAACGCGCCGCCAAAGACACCTTGAAGGATGCCGCGGCCGTAAAGAAACTGTTTGAAGTGTTGGCTTCCCGCTATGCCAACCGCGCCGGCGGCTTCTGCCGCATTTACCGCGCGGGGCTGCGCCAAGGCGACAACGCCGAAGTGGCCATCGTTAAACTGGTTGAATAGGTGAACGCTTATGGTAATAGACTATCTTGGGGGGCTTTTCTCTTCTGACTTAGGTATGGACCTTGGCACGGCCAACTGTCTGATCTACGTCAAAGATAAAGGCATCGTGCTGCGTGAGCCGTCCGTCGTCGCCGTGGAAAGAGAAACCGGCGAAGTGAAGGCTGTCGGCGCGAAAGCCAAGCAAATGCTCGGCAGAACCCCGGCTAATATTGTGGCCGTGCGCCCGATGAAGAACGGCGTGATTGCGGACTTTGAAGTTACGCAAGAAATGATCCGCTATTTCATCCGCAAGGTTCACAGCAGAAGCAGTCTGTTACGTCCCAGAATTGTGATTGGCATCCCCTCGGACATTACCGGCGTGGAAAGACGCGCGGTAGATGACGCCGCCCGCCAAGCGGGTGCGCGCGAGGTCTATTTGATAGAGGAGCCCATGGCTTCGGCTATGGGCGCCGATTTGCCTATCGCGGAACCGCACGCAAGTATGATTGTTGATATCGGCGGCGGCACGACGGAAGTGGCTGTTATCTCGCTGGGCGGGATGGTGGTCGCCAAGTCTATTGACGTGGCCGGCGACGAACTGACCGAGTGCATCGTGCAGTATTTCCGCAAAAAATACAATCTGATTATTGGCGAAACGACGGCCGAGGAAGTGAAAATCAACCTGGGTTCCGTCTATCCCTTGAAGGAAGAAAAATCAATGGAAGTAAAAGGGCGCGACCAGACACAAGGCCTGCCCCGCACCTTGACGGTAACTTCGGAAGAAATCCGCCAAGCGTTGATGGAGCCGGTGCGCCTGATTATTGACGTGATTAAAAGCACTTTGGAAGAAACCCCGCCGGAATTGGCCGCGGACCTCGTGGATAGAGGGCTTGTGGTGGCCGGTGGCGGCAGCCTGTTAAGAGGCATTACCGAACTGATCCGCAAGGAAACGGATATCCCTGTTCACCGCGCCGCAGACCCGCTTAGTTGTGTGGCCTTAGGTACGGGCAAGTTTTTGGAACAACTGAACGAAAAAGGCTCCCGCTTCTTCGGCTCCCGCGGTAAATCTTTCTAGCAGACGGTTGCAGAAAACCTTTTAGCGGACACAGTTCTTTAAGGGACCGTGTCCGCTTTTTCGTTTTAACAGGGGGATAATCCCCTATACACAGATTTGAATTATGTTATCACATAAAAAGAAGTCATCTAAAAAGCAAGCGCCCGGTTCCCGCCGGCGTTTTTTGCTCCCTTTAATTTTTTTATTGGCGTCTTTCCTGCTGATGATTTTGCCGCTGGAAGGTTTTGTATCTTCCGTTAAGGCGGTGCTGGCATATGTTTTCCTGCCGCAGGTGCGCGCGGCGCACGCCACGGCCAAATATGCGGAAAACGTAAACCAAACTGTCCGCGAACTGTTGGACGCCCACCGGGAAAACCGGGAACTCAAACAAGAAATTGAAATGACCAAATTGCTATCGTCCCAGGCCGAGGCCATTTTGGACGAAAACGGCCGCTTAACCGATTTGTTAAAACTCTCCCGCACACACCGTTGGAAAGGCGTATGGGCGAAGGTTGCCTACCGCGAGCCTTCCCAATGGAACGCCGTGATTATTGACAAGGGTTTAAAGGACGGTATAACGGAGCGCAGCGCGGTGATTTCTATGGAAGACGGGCACGAAGGGCTGGCGGGCGTAGTGGTGGAAGCCGCGGAAAGCACCGCCAAAGTGCTCTTGGTGCGCGACGAGGATTTTTCCGCCGCCGTTTATTTGGAGCGCGGCAAAGAGGAAGGCCTTTTAACGGGCAATGGCCCGCGCGCGGTGCGCATTAAATATATTCCCCTTTTAACCCAAGTGGAAAAGGGCGATAAAGTCTATACCGCGGCTACCAGCAGTATCTTCCCGGCAGGTATTTTGGTCGGGCAGGTAAGCGGCGTGCGCGAGGACGAAAGTTTCCAAACGGCCCTTACGGTAGAGGTAACCCCGCTGGTGCGTTCGGCTGCGGTGCGGGAACTGTTTGTAATTACGGGGAACGGAGGCAAATAACGTATGTGGAGTTTTGTAAAACTGCTTTTGCTGTTTGTGGCGGCTACGGTATGCCATTGGGCGTTTGCCTCGTTGTTTTCGTTTTGGGGGATGAGCGTGAACATTATGCTGGCCTTTACGGCGGCCTTTTGCGCGGTATTGAAGCCGGAGTTTGGCTATTCGGCGGCCTTCGTGTGCGGGCTGTTTTTGGACTTTTTCGGAACCAAACTGTTTGGCAATAACGCCTTTTCCTTTACCGTGGCGGCTTGTATCATTTATGCGCTGGCGGAACGGTTTGATTTTGACGGGATTTTCCCGCAGGTGGTCAGCGTGTTTGGCTTGTCTGTTTTAGTCAGCGTGATTAATGCGCTCCTCGTGTGGTGGTTTGCCTCCGCCGCGATGTGGCCCGGTTTTTGGAGTGTGCTGGGCGGCGCGGTGATTGGGGCGCTCTTGGCTCCGGCGGTGTTTTGGCTGGTGCGCCGGACCTTAAACGGAGGGGCGGTTTGCCGCCAACGATAGGATTTTTATATGGCAGTTACCCGGATATTTTTTAATGCGCGTTTAAAGACAATGATGATTTTGGCCGCTGTGGCCGGAACGGTCATTGCGCTGCGTTTGGTGGATATCCAGGTCTTGCGCCACAACGATTATTTAAAAATGGCCGAGCGCAACCGCACGCAGATTTTGTACCAGACGGCTCCGCGCGGGCGCGTGTTCACCGCAGACGGCGTAGCAGTGGCTTCAAATGCCCCGGCATTTAGTTTTTATTACCTTTCCGCAGGACGCAAGGACCCTGAATATTTAAACCAATTAGCGCACGATTTGGCCCCACATTTAAAGATGAGCGAAGAAGAAGTGCTCAAAAAGGTGGAACAAGGGGTCAAAACGGGCAAAGCCACCTTGCTGGCCGAAAACCTTTCCACCAAAAGTACAATGGCCTTGCAGGAACTCCAACTGTACTACCCCGGCGTGTATTTGATTGAGGAAACCAAGCGCAGTTATCCCTTTGGCGGGTTTGCCAGCCACCTCATCGGCTACATCGGCAGTATGGACGAACGCGAGTGGCAAAAGCGCGACCAAAGTATGGGATACCGTTTGAACTCCAAAATCGGGAAAAACGGAATTGAAAAGAAATTTGAAAAAGAATTGAAAGGCCACGACGGCGGGGTATATTTGGAAGTGGATTACCGCGGGCGTGTAAAGAGCATTATCCAGGACAAAAAATGGTCCGCCGGGAGCGACGTCTATTTAACCTTGGATTTTGATTTACAACGCGCAGCGGAGGAAGGGCTGAAAAATTCCAAAACAGGCCGCGGCGCCGCGGTGGCGTTGGATCCACGCACGGGGGCGGTGCTGGCCTTGGCGAGCGCGCCTGCGTACGACCCGAATATTTTTGTGCAGTACAGCGACGAGGAAAACCCCAAACAATCTAAAAAAATTAATGAGTATAACCTCGCCGTGCAGGGGATTTATCCGCCCGCTTCCACCTTTAAAATTATTACGGCTGCCGCCGCGTTGGAAGACGGACATTTGGACGTAAACCGCAAAATCAACTGCCCTGGGCATTACGATTCCGGTCCGCGCGTGTTTAAATGTTGGGGCAAGCACGGCCCGGTGGATTTTTTTGACGGGATCAGCAATTCCTGCGACGTATATTTTTATGTTGTGGCTTCCGAAACCGGGGCCGCCGCTATTGAGCGGGTAGAGCGCAAGTTTATGTTCGGCCGCCAAACGGGTATTGATTTGCCCGGCGAAAAGGCGGGCAATTTGTACGGCCCGACCCGCCGCGCGCGCAATAAAACCTATTGGTTTATCGGCGATACATTAAACCTGTCTATCGGACAGGGGGAACTGCTGGTAACGCCTTTAAAAATGGCGCAGTTTGCGGCCGCCGTAGCCAGCCGCGGAAATGTCTATCGCCCGTATTATGTGGAAAAAATTGTCAGCAACCAAACGGGCAAAACCGAAGTGGTGGGCAAAACGGATATTTTGCAAAAGGCCGATTTAAAGCCCAAAACATACGATTTATTGTTTAAAGCCTTAAAACATACGGTGGACGACGGCACCGCTCGGCGCGTGAAAATCAAAGGGTTGGACGTATATGGCAAAACAGGCACCGCGCAGAACCCGCACGGCAAGGATCACGGTTGGTTTATGGCCTTTGCGGGCCGGGAAGGAGAAGAGCCGTCTATTGCGCTGGCCGTATTTGTGGAGTTTGGCGAGGGGGGCAGTTCCGCCGCCGGGCCGATTGCACGCTCTATGCTGGAAGCCTATTTCCGCTTAAATAAACCCGCGGAAAAGCCCCAAACGCAGGCCCGCTCCGCCGAAGATTATGACGAGTTGTTAAGGAGTGGCGATTAATATGGCCGCATTTCGCAATTTTACTAAAAATTCCAGCCGCAGCCGTTTGGATTATGTGCTGTTCGGGGCAATGATTTTACTGGTGATACTGGGCGCGCTGTGCATTATGTCCGCCGTCAACAGTTTATCCTTTTCTAACCCCATTGTCCGCACGCACTTGGTGGCCTTACCGGTGGGGGCTTTGGCGTTTTTTGTGGGGTGGAGTTTTAACTATCAAATCTTTGACGAACAATGGAAGTACCTTTACGGTTTTATTTTGGCCCTGCTGGTGGGGGTGCTGTTGTTCGGTTCCTACCAGCGCGGTTCGCGCTCGTGGTTTGTGTTGCCCTTTTTCTCTATGCAGCCCTCGGAAATCTGCCGCGTGGCCACCATTTTGGCCGCCGCCGCGTTTTTGGACAGGCGCGGCCAGCGCATCCGCGACGTTTCCACGCTCTTTGGCTTGGGGGCGCTCTTGGTGCCTGTTTTTGGCCTGATTATGATGCAGCCGGACTTTTCGTCCGTGGTGGTTACGTTCCCGGCTATTTTGGTACTGCTTTATTGTACGGGCGTAAATGTGTTCTATTTGGGTTTAATTGGCCTTTTTGCGGGCGTGGCGGGGTTTTTTACGATTGCCTGGACATATATCTATCTCCACCCGGATTTGCAGGAATATTGGCTGGTTCACGCGTTTTACGAACTGGCGCATAACGGTTGGTATATGGCCGGCTTTTCCGTATTGGTAATTGTGCTGGGGTATGCGGCTTGGTGGTTTTTTAAGCAGTTGCGTATGCTGCTGCCGTCCTTTTACTTTGTACTGGCCACTTTGGTAGTGCTGGCGGGGCTGTTTGGCGGGATTTTTGTGGATCACCAAATGAAGCCGCACCAAAGAAAGCGCGTAGAAACCTTTTTGGCCCCCAAGTCCGACCCGCGCGGCGCGGGATATAACGTCTTGCAGGCGCAAATTGCGATGGGGGCGGGCGGCGTTTTCGGCTCGGGGCTCTTTTCGGGGACCCAGTCGCGCCTGGGGTTCGTGCCCGAAAAACACACAGACTTTATTTTAGCCGTAGTGGGGGAAGAACTCGGCCTGTGGGGGACGCTACTTGTGTTGGGGCTCTATTTACTCATTTTATGGAGAATAATCGTAGTGGCGTACAGTTCAAGCGACCGCTACGGTTATTTGGTATGTTCCGGCATATTCGGGATGTTTTTTACCTATATGCTGGTAAACTTTGGGATGCTTATCGGTATTGTGCCGGTAGCCGGGATTCCGCTGCCGTTTATTTCGTACGGCGGTTCCAACTTGGTATCCAGTTTATGGGCATTAGGGGTGGTGCAGTCGGTTTACGCGCGCCGCATACGGGCATAAAAAGATGATAAACACGCCAAAAATTTATAAAATGCGTATAGTGTTCACCTGTGCCGAAAAATCTCCGGCGCGGCTGAACACCTTTAACGCCGTGCGCAGTATGGTGCTCGCCAGCGGGTTACCCTACGAACCGGCCAAGGTCAATAAAAATTGGCCCCGGCTTGCGTACGGGCCGGCGCCGTCTATGGGCGTGCGGGCGGAAAGGGAGTATTTGGATATTTATTTGCTTTCCGCCGAGCCTATTCAAAAGGTGCGCGAAGCGCTGGAACAGGCCAAACCGCAGGGGCTCACGCTTTTGGACGTACAACGCGTGCCCTATGCGCTGCCTTCGGTGCAGAATTTGGCCGCTGCGGCCGTTTACCGGGTGGAAGGGAATTTTGATTTGTTTGCCCCGGATATGACGGCGGAAGATTTCTTTAATGCGGCCCGGGTGGATATTACCCGCCGGGCTGATAACGGGCTGGCACTCGTGCAAAATGCCAAACCGTACATTTGGAAAGCGCAAACCGTTTCCAACCGCGCCGTGCGTTTAACGCTTTTAAACGTACAAGGCAAGTGGGAACGTCCGCAAACGCTTATCGCCGCGTGGCTGGGGATTGATATCCCGGCGCAGGACGAAGCGTTTACGGTGGAAGGTTTTACATTTATTAGGGAAAGTTTCCTTTGGCAGGACAGCGAAGGAGAATTTCACCCCATTTAAAGGCTTGTGAAAGAGCCAAGAGAGGATTTTAGTATGAGTAAGAATTTGGAAGGACAGCCCTCCGTGGAAGTCTTGGTCAATACGTCGTTTGAAGAAACGCGTATCGCCATTTTGGAAGACGGACGGGTAAACGAACTGATTTGGGAACGCCGCGGCGCGCTCAATATTGTGGGCAATATTTACAAGGGTACGGTGGAAAACGTACTGCCCGGTATTTCCAGCGCGTTTTTGAACATTGGTTACGAAAAGAACGCCTATTTGTATATTTCTGACGTGTTGGGCGGCGACAAAAAGAATATTGATAAAGTGCTCCACAAGGGCCAGGAAGTAATGGTTCAGGTGGTAAAGGACGCTATCAGCACCAAAGGGATGAAGGTAACGATGGACGTAACCTTGCCCGGGCGCTACTTGGTTTTAACGCCGCACCAAAGTTTTGTGGGCGTATCTAAAAATATTGAAGATTCCGAAGCCCGCCATAAATTAAACGATATTATGCAGGACTTGGCCGCCAAACACTTAAACGGGATGGGCTGTATCGTCCGCACGGAAGCCGAAGAGGCCACCAAGGACGAACTGGAACGCGAGGTAAAATACCTCTACCGCCAATGGCAGTCTATCGTTAAGAAATTTGAAACGTCCCGCTCTCCTAAACTTTTGCACGAGGATATGGATGCGGTGTTGCAGGTGGCGCGTGATGTATTATCCGAAAACGCCAAAGTCTATTTGTTGGACAGCAAAAAAGATTACGAACGCGTATTGGACTTTGTGGAAAAGAACTCCCCGGATTTGGCCGACCGCGTGAAACTCTACAAGGGCAAAACGCCGATTTTTGAAGCCTATAACGTAGAGCCGGAAATTGACAACCTGCGCAAAACCAAACTCCCGCTCCCCAACGGTGGCAGTATTATTATCCAGGAAGCGGAATCCCTCTGCGCTATTGACGTAAACACCGGTAAATTTACCGGCAACAAATCGCAGGAAGAAACCGTAACCCAGACCAATATTGAGGCCGCTGGCGAAATCGCCCACCAGTTGCGTCTGCGCAACATCGGCGGGATTATCGTTATTGATTTTATTGATATGCGCAAAGCGTCCAGCCGCCACCGCGTAGTGGAAGCCTTGGCCGCCGCCGTACACGGGGACCGCGCTAAAATCCGCATTTTGCCGATTACGCGCTTAGGCCTCGTGGAAATGACGCGCGAAAGAAAGCGCGCCAGCACGGGCAGTTTTATCAGCGAAGAGTGTCCCCAGTGCCACGGTTCGGGCCGCGTCCTGTCTGCGGAGAGTATGCGCATTAAAATCCAGCGCGAAATTTACGACCTTACCAACGGCCGCCCCGGCGGGAACCTGCGCGTAGTGCTGCACCCGGTTTTGGCCGAAGCCATTAAGAACCGCCAAGAGGATATTGAGCAGAATATTCACCGCACGCTCAAAATCCAGGCGGATCCGCAGTTGGCGTGGGAAGATTACAAAATCGTCTTGGAGTAAAATAAGTGCGCCCGGCGTGTGTCCGGGCGCTTTTTGCATATGAAACGGCTTTGGCAACTGGTTATTTCCGCTTTCTTGGCTTTGGTGTCTGCCTGCCCCGCGTTTGCGGCGCAGGACGAGGCCGGTTTTATCGTTTCGGGCAAAAAGAACGGAACGGTGCCGTTTGAACAAATCGGCGGCGTACCGTATGTGGACGTGCAAAAAACCGCCCGCAAGTTCGGCGCGAGCGTGGAACTGTTTGCCAAATCCAAACAAGCCAAGGTTTCCACCAAGGGTTTTTATGCTATTTTAACGGCCCCGTTGCAGGAAATTGTGGTAAACGCCCAGCCCAAAACCTTATCCGCGCCCGTACTGGTGCGGGGTGGAAAGGTAATGGCTCCGGCGGAGTTTTTCACCCTGCCTTCGTTTACGCAAGCGGTGGATAAACAAGTAGAATTTAAGAACGGGGCCTTCCATATAGAGCGCCGTTATAACCTGGCTTACGAGGACAAAAAATTTGGCGGTAAGGATAATTTGCTTGTTTTTTCGGCGCAGAAAAATGTAACCTTTACTACCGAACAGCCCAATAAACATACCGTCATTATTACGTTCCCCAACGCTGTGGTAAAGCGCGATTTGCACGAACGCTTGCGCACGAGTTATATCGCCTCGGCGGATATCCGCCAAACCCGCGGGGATGCGGTGTTAAAGGTAATTTTGGGCAAGGATGCGCACGTTTGGAGTTTTGATTGGGCGGACGGCAAATTGGTGTTCCGTGCGGGCCTAAAAAAGGCCCTGCCCGCACCCGAGGAAGAGCCTGCCAAGGCTGAAACTTCTGCCACAAAAGTGGTGCAAACGGCGGAGCATAAATCGCTTGTGGAGGGGGAAGAACCCTCGGTATTACTGGAAGAGGAAGCCCTGTCCCACGAGCCTGTGATGACGGCGGCGGCGCCAAAGGCGGCGGTAATTGCGCCCGCTAAGCCAGAAGCCAAACCGGCCCCGGCGATTTCCGCTAAAACCGCGCCTAAGGCGGCCCCCGTTTTAAAGAACGAGCCGAACCCCGTAAGCGTGCGGGAAGCCCACAAAAAAATGCGTATTGTGGTGGACCCGGGCCACGGCGGCAAGGACCCCGGCGCGATGCGCAACCGTATGCGGGAAAAAGATTGGAACTTGGCCGTAGGCAAGGAACTCGCCCGTTTGTTGCAAAAGGGCGGCTTTGAGGTTAAACTCACGCGCGATAACGATACCTTTATCGCCTTGTCCGAGCGGTCCCGCATTGCCAATAATTTTAAGGCCGATTTATTCGTTTCCGTGCATACCAACGCTTCCAAAAACCGCAATGCAAACGGCTTTCAGGTGTATTTCCGTTCGGAAAAGGCTACCGATAAAGAGGCCGCCGAAACGGCCGCCTTTGAAAACGAAGCGATGCAATACGAAGAGGTCCACTATAACTTTGTGGACGCCCTGTTGCAATCCTTGGCCAAAAACGAATATATTAACGAAAGTTCCAAACTGGCCGGATATGTGCGCAACGCGGTATATAAACAGCCGGGAATCGGTATTGCCGTCAACCAAAACAGCAGCGTCCGCCAAGCCAACTTTTATGTGTTAAAGGGTGTGAACAGCCCGGCGGTGTTGGTGGAAATGGGGTATATCAGCAGTAACAAGGACCGCGCCCGCCTGGGCAATAGTGCGGTGCGCAACAAAATGGCCCTCGGCATTTACAATGGCATTTATAACTATGCCAAAAAAGAAGGTTGGATAAATTAGGGTTTTGAACGGTTAAATATACAGCCCCCGGTTTTATAAGCCGGGGGCTGTTTTTCAAAATCCCATTGTTTTGCAAAGGCCGTTCCTTTTGCTTTTGCACTCGGTTTTACCCGGATAAGGGGAATTATCCAGCCAAACCACGTAATAGGCGGGGCTTTGGTTGTATAGGTCAGTAGAAGCCATATTTTTCCCGTTATTGGGCAGGCCGTGAGTATCAAATAAATTTAAATTTACTTCATTACTGTTAAACATATCCACGGCAAATTTATCACACCACAACATATAGCGGGATGATGTATCGGCGGTACAGCCTTTAAATTCTATGTCTAGGTCTCCCCAAAACTGTGGATAGTCGCCATTTGCCATATAATACACTTCCATAGCGTCTTTGAGTGATTTTCCGGCCGTAATCAGTTGCGAATAGCGGCTTTTGGCTACTGCCTTTTGGTATTGCGGCAGAGCCACGCTTGCCAAAATGCCGATAATGAGCACGACTACTAAGAGTTCTATGAGTGTAAAGCCTGCGGTTGCAATTCGGGCAGGTATTATGATGTCGTCATTCCCGAGTGTTGTAGTCGGGAATCTGTCGTTTTTCTTTTTTGATAACAACGGATCCCCGACTAAATTCCTCGGGGATGACAAAATAGAGGTATTTACCGTGTGCCCACTTGTTGTTAATCCGTCATCCCATAGTGTTTGGCGGCCCGCAGGGTTACGGGATCTGTCGTTTATAAAATTAAGGGTCATACTGGAAGGTTTGCTGGCGCGGAGCGTTCCAGTATCTGTCGTTTTCCTCTTTTTAAATAACAACAGATCCTGGACTACGACTTTCCAGGATGACAACAACGGAAACAGCGATGTAAATCCTTTCATTTTTCCCTCCTAAAAGTACCTTTATTATAACATAAAATGATACTTATAGTCCGTGTACTTAAAAGTATCAAGCCGCTATCCTGTAAAGTATGAAAAATACATACGCTGCGGCAGATAAAAAATATTTAAAGGCGTTCGGCGCGCACGTGCGGGCCTTGCGCAAGGCGGCGGGATTTTCGCAAGAGGATTTCGCCTTGGAAATCGGGTTAGACAGAACTTATATGGGCGGTGTGGAGCGCGGGGAGCGGAACTTGGCTTTGCTCAATTTGCGCAAAATTGCCAAGGGCCTAAAAATATCTGTCAGCGAACTGTTGGCCTTCCCCGCTAAATAGTAAAATATAAGTAATGAAAACTTATTTGATTTTGTTTTGGATTTTTGCCAAAATTGGTACTTTTACCCTAGGTGGCGGGTACGCAATGCTGCCGCTTATTGAACGGGAACTGGTGGATAAGGGCCGCTATTTGGACGAAAAAGAATTTTTGGACGCTACCGCCGTAGCCCAAGCCGCGCCGGGCATTTTGGCTATTAACATCGCCATTTTGGCCGGGTACAAGGTAAAGGGCTTTTGGGGCAGCGTGTGCTGTGCGTTGGGGGCGGCACTGCCGTCTTTTGTTATCATTTTGTTAATTGCGCTCTTCTTTCATAATTTTAAAGATAATCCTATTGTAAAGCGCGTGTTTTTGGGTATTCGCCCCGCGGTGGTGGCCTTGATTGCGGTGCCCGTATTCCGCTTAGCCAAAACGGCGGGTATTACTTATAAAACGGCTTGGCTCCCGGCGGCTTCTGCCCTGCTCGTGTGGCTGCTCGGCGTATCCCCAGTGTATATTGTGCTGGCGGCGGGGTTCGGCGGGTTTTTATATGGCCGCGTGAAAGGGGGCGCTAAATGATTTTTTGGAAACTTTTTGTTACTTTTTTTAAAATCGGGCTTTTTAATTTTGGCGGCGGGTACGCGATGATTTCGTTTATCCAGAACGAAGTGGTTTATAAACAAGCGTGGCTGACGACGTCCGAATTTACCGACGTGGTGGCTATCAGCCAAGTTACGCCCGGCCCGGTGGGGATTAACCTGGCCACCTACACGGGCTACACAGCGGCGCACAGCGTGTGGGGAAGTGTAATTGCCACCTTTGCGGTGTGCTTGCCTTCCTTTATTTTGATGCTTCTTGTCAGCCGCTACTTTTTAAAATACCGCCACGCCCCGGCAGTGGAAAACGTGTTTAAGGGCTTGCGCCCGGCGGTAATCGGGCTGATTGCCGCGGCGGCCTTGGTGCTGTGCAACGGCGAAAACTTTGTGGATTACAAGAGCGTACTTTTGTTTTTGGCCGCTTTTATAGCGGTGGGAAAATTTAAAGTAGGGCCCATTGCCGCCATATCCGCGTGCGGAATTTTAGGGTACTTTTTGTACTGAAATTTAGCATAACCTAACTTTTTATCCAAAAATAAAAAAATATTTTTCCTAATTTTTACGACGGAGAAAAATAGTTTTAAAAAAATATTTGTTAGTTTAGGCTAACTTTTGGTATAATAAATATATCAAAGTTGTGCATTAAGAGGAAAAAGAAAAATGAACTATAAGAATTTAGCAAAAGTTTTATTCGCGGCGGCCTGCGTAGGCGTATGGAGTTTATCTTCTGCCGCCGTCAACACGGGCAAAAATACTGCTGTTTCCCGTGCGTTGGATAACAAATTGGCCGAAGTTACGGTCATTACCGAATTTTTAAAACCCGTCAGACTCAGCGATATGGTTTCCCGCCACCGCCCCGGCTTTAAGGATGTGCTGGTGAAGGTGGAAAAACAAACCAAAACCTGCCAAGGCGTACTTTTGGCCGGAACCCCGCGTGTGGTAACGTTGGCCTCTTGCGTAAAAGGGGACAAAGGCTTTGCGGTGAGCAAGGTTACGCTCCAATTCGCCAACGGCAAACAAGCCACCGGCGAAGCCAACGCCATTAGAACCCAAGGCGAATTTGCCCGCTTGTATGTCAAGCGCGCCGTAGTAGAAGGCTTAAAGGGTGTGGAAATTGCCAATATCGGTGCGGGTAAATCCTTGCAGCAAACCTATAAAGACGGCACGGCTCTGCTGGCGCAGTTCTTCAATAACCGGGGGGTAATTTCTCCGCGTGCCCGCCGCGCTATGGGTATTAAACCGTCGCTTAAAATCGGTTCGCCTGTGTTCTTCCACGGCAAACTGGTGGCGCTTGCGAACGATGTTCCGTCCCGTTTCCCCGTGTCGCTCTTTGGCGGCGTAGATGAGGATTCCTTGACGGTCGTCCGCCCCGATAACGGTTCGGCTCTGCTTAAATAAATTTTGCTTCCCCGCCCACAAGCCAGGGTCGGGAGGTCTCCTATAAAAAACCGCCGGAAATTCGCACCGGCGGTTTTTTACTGTCTAATTTTGCGGATTGTTTTCTTGCGGTTCGTCTGTTGGTGGCTCGCGGTAGGTCAGTTCCACCTCGGCAAAGATAGAGCCTTTGTTATCATTTAACCAGCGGCGGTGGCTCTTGTAATCGGGGCAGAATTGCGCCACCAACTGCCAATATTCCTGCCCGTGGTTCATATGCACCAAGTGGCACAGTTCGTGCACCATTAGGTAATCCTGTACGGCCAAGGGCATTTTTACAATGCGGTAAGAATAGTTGATGTTCTTTTTGCCCGAGCAACTGGCCCAGCAGGTGCGCTGGTCTTTAATGACGATGTTGTTATACTCCACGCCAATTTTTTCCGCCCACTCTTTTGTTTTGGCTTTCAAGGTTTCGTTGGCCTTTTCGCGAAGCCAAGCGGTAACCAGGGCGGACGGGTCGGACTCCTTGGTATGCAAATAAATGTGGAAGATTTCCCCGTCAAACGCTACGCCTTCCTCTTGGTCGGGCGTCAGGTACATACGGGCTTCGTAAAAATTGCCGTTGTAAAGCACCTTGTTTTCGCCCGTGGGGGTGTTTTGCTCGGCGGCGGACGAATCCTGCTTGCCGAACACTTCGGGCAATTCTTTTTTCAGCCGTTCAATAAATAGTTTTACGTCGCTCACGACGCTCTGCGTATCTGCCATATCTATATTGTATAAAAAAGCATTAAATTTTATACAATGAACATATACTTTTGGAGGCGTAATGACTCATACCGATTTGAAGACTACTCCGCTCTGCGCCGCTTGCGAAGCCGCCGGCGGAAAAATGGTGGACTTTCACGGCTGGCTGCTGCCGGTGCAATTTAAAGGCATTTTAGCCGAACATAAAGCCGTGCGCGAAGCCGCCGGGATGTTTGACGTTTCCCATATGGGGCAGTTTTTTGTAGAGGGAAAAGACGCTTGGGCCTTTTTGCAATACATTAACTGCAACAATATTAAAAATACCCCCGGCGCGGGCACTTATTCCCACATTTTAACGGAAAAGGGTACGATTATTGACGATGCCATTTCCTTTTGTCTAACACCTGAAAAATTTTTAGTAGTGGTAAACGCCGCCTGTATTGACGGCGATTTCGCTTGGTTTACCAAACAGGCCAAAAACTTTCAGGTTACCGTGCGAAACGAAAGCGCCGACTGGGCGATGATTGCTTTGCAGGGCCCCAAGGCCGTGGAAATAGCGGATAAAGTGGTGGCCGGAGCCGCCGACTTGCCGCGTTTTCATATTAAAGAGATTGAACTCTTTGGCGCGCACGGGTATATAACCCGCACCGGATACACCGGGGAAGACGGGGTGGAAATTATGCTGCCCAACGATAAAATTGTAGAACTGTGGGCCGCCTTGCTGGCGCACGGGGTTACTCCGTGCGGCTTGGGCGCGCGCGATGTGTTGCGCTTGGAAGCCGGGTATTTGCTTAACGGGGCGGATGCGGACCAAACCCGCACGCCGTACGAAGCCAACTGCGGTTGGGTGGTAAAATTAGCCAAGGAAAATTTTGTAGGGAAGGAAGCCCTTGCGGCGCAAAAGGCGCAGGGCCTCAAAGAAAAACTGACGGCCTTTGTGTTAAAGTCCGCCGGAGTGCCCCGCGCGGGATGCAAGGTGTTTGTAGGCACGGAGGAAAAAGGCACGCTCACCAGCGGGACGTATTCGCCCTTGTTTAAAGGGATAGCCGTCGGCTACACGTCCGCGGACGTAACCGCCGGGACGGAAGTAGAAATTGAAATTCACGGTAAACGCGTAAAAGCCGATACCGTCAAAACACCCTTTTATAAAAACCGGGTTTAAATTAAGGAGAAATTAATTATGCATACCGAAGAAAATTGCCGCTTTGCCAAAACGCACGAGTGGGCCTATGCCGAAAACGGCGTAGCCACCGTGGGTATCAGCAACCACGCGCAGGAAGAAATCAGCGATATCGTATTTGTGGATTTGCCCAAGGTGGGCCAACAAGTTACGGCCGGCCAAAACTGCTGTGTGATTGAATCCGTTAAATCCGCCAGCGAAATTTATGCCCCCGTCAGCGGGGAAATTGTGGAAGTAAACTCCGCGCTGGAAGGAGACCCGGCCCTTGTAAACCGCGAACCGCACGGCAACGGCTGGCTGTTCAAAATCAAAATGACGAACGCCGCCGAATACGACAACTTGCTTGACGTAAACGCTTACAAAGCCACCCTCGCCAAATAACGGTTGCCCAGATTATGTATCCCCCGCGCTAAAAGCGGGGGATTTTACCAAGAGGACTTATCAATGTTTATCCCAAATACCCCATTGGACCAAAAAGAAATGCTGGCTAAAATCGGCGTTTCGTCTGTAAAAGAGTTGTTGGCGCAAATTCCGCAGGAGTTACTGTACCCCGTTTTAAATTTGCCCAAAGCCCTTACGGAGCAAGAACTTACCGCGCATATTCACGCGCTGGCGGCCAAAAATAAACCGCTCAAAAATTTTATCGGCGCGGGGATGTACGAACATTTTATTCCCGCCGCCGTGCCGGCGCTTTCCTCGCGCGGGGAATTTTTAACCGCTTATACGCCCTACCAGGCCGAAGCCAGCCAAGGCACCTTGCAGACGATTTACGAGTTTCAAAGTTGCCTGTGCGCCTTAATGGATATGGATGTTGCCACCGCTTCCCACTACGACGGCGCCACCGCCGCGGCGGAAGCCGTACTGGCGTGTCTTCGCATTACGGGGCGGACGGAAATTATTATCTCTTCCGCACTGCACCCGCATTATAAACAAGTGCTTACTACCTATGTGTGCCATTTGCCGGGCGTAAAAGTGGCGGAAGCCCCACTGGCGGCGGACGGCACGCTGGATTTGGAAGCGTTAAAGGCTAAACTAACGGATAAAACGGCCGTATTTTTGTTGCCGACGCCTAACTTTTTTGGATGCTTGGAACACGCAAACGAAATTTCCGCCTTGGTTCATAACGTGGGAGCGCTGTTAGTCGCCCTTGTGAACCCCATTTCGCTTGGTGTAGTGCAAACGCCTGGCTCCTATAATGCCGATTTTGCCGTAGCCGAGGGCCAGCCCTTGGGCAACGCGGTGAATTTCGGCGGGCCGGGCCTGGGCATTATGACGGCTAAAAAAATGTATATGCGCCAACTGCCGGGGCGTATCGTGGGCATTGCCAAGGACAAAGACGGCAAACGCTCCTTTGTGCTGACGTTGCAAGCGCGCGAACAGCACATCCGCCGCGAAAAGGCCTCGTCCAACATTTGCTCCAACGAAGCCCTGTGCGCGTTAAATGCGGTCATTTATTTAACGCTTCTCGGCCCCAAGGGCTTAAAGGAAGTAGCCGAACTGAACTTGGAGCGGGCGCACGAATTGGCCGCGCTCATTAGCGAAGTGCCTGGCTTTAAACTGAAATATTCCGCCCCGTTCTTTAACGAGTTTGTGGTGGAGTGCCCGGTTCCGGCCAAGAGCGTTATTAAAAAGTTGGAAAAGAAGGGCCTCGGCGCGGGCTACGCGCTTACTGAAATCAAAGGTATGAAGGATTGCCTGCTTGTGTGCGCGACGGAAACCAAAACCGAAGCGGATTTAACTGCCTATCAAACGGCCTTAAAGGGGATTTAATATGGAAGAAATTTTACAACACAGCCAATTATCTATTGAAAAATCCCAGCCCGGCCGCCGTGGCGTGCGCTTTGAAGGGGTTAAAAATCACGCGGCGGATTACTTGCCCGCGGACTATTTGCGCAAAAGCGAGCCCAAGTTGCCCGAAATCAGCGAGTTTGAAACCGTGCGCCACTTTACGCGGCTTTCGGAACTCAACTATTGCTTGGACGGCGAATTTTATCCGTTGGGCTCCTGCACGATGAAATATAATCCTAAGGCCTACGATGTACTTTCCGCGTTGCCGGAATTTACATCTGCCCACCCGTTTTCGCCGGAAAGTGCGGTGCAGGGAACCTTGGAAATGCTGTACAATTTGCAGGAACTGTTAAAGGAAATTACGGGGCTTTCCGCCTTTACCTTACAGCCTGCCGCAGGCGCGCACGGGGAACTGACCGGCATTATGACGGCCCGCGCGTATCACGATGCCCGTAAAGATTTTAAACGTACCGAAGTAATCGTGCCCGATACCGCCCACGGAACCAACCCGGCTACGGCGCATATGGCGGGTTATACGGTGATTAACATCAAATCCGGCCCCGACGGCTGCGTGGATAAGGAAGCCTTAAAGGCCGCCCTTTCCGACAAAACCGCCGCCTTTATGCTGACCGTCCCCAATACGGTGGGGCTCTTTGAAAAGGATGTGCGCGAAATTGCCGATATGGTGCACAAAGCAGGTGCGCTGTTCTATATGGACGGGGCGAATTTCAACGCGTTAATTGGCCTGGCCAAACCGGCGGACTTCGGCGTGGATATTATGCACTTAAATTTGCATAAAACCTTTGCCGCTCCGCACGGCGGCGGCGGCCCGGGTTCCGGCCCGGTGGGTGCGGCGGCGCACGTGGCGCCGTTCTTGCCTAAACCGATGGTGGAACTTAAAGACGGCAAATACACTTTATCCGGCAAAATGCCCAAGAGTTTGGGCAAAATGAAGGCATTTTACGGCAATATTGCCGTGTGCCTGCGCGGGTATTGCTACTTGCGCCAGTTTGACGGAAAAACGCTTAAAGACATTGCCGAAAACGCCGTATTGAACGCAAATTATGTCCGCGCCGCGTTAAAGGGCAAATTTAATGCGTTTTTTGACCGCCCGTGTATGCACGAGTGCGTGCTGACGCAAAACCCGGCGGAAATGAACGGCGTTCACACGTCTGACATTGCCAAACGCTTGCTGGATTACGGCTTTTACGCGCCAACTATTTACTTCCCGCTGATTGTGCCGGAAGCAATGATGGTGGAGCCGACGGAAACCGAAAGCAAGCAAATGCTGGATGCGTTTGTGGCAGCAATGGATAAAATCTACGAAGAAATTAAGACGAATCCGCAAGTAGTCAAGGATGCTCCGCATACCCAATGCGTTAAACGTATTGACGAGGTGTCCGCCGCGCGCGAACCCAACCTGCGCTGGTAAGTGCTCGTTTGGGTATAACTGTTTGATAAAAGGCCGCTTTTTATAAGTGGCCTTTTTGCTGTGGGGGAAAAACGACTAATGTGTTTCCGCGCACCAAAGGGGGCCTTGGAACTGGTAAAATATATCATATGAATTTACTTTTGTCCGCCCCGGCGTTAAATGTGTATGAACAAATGGCGTTGGACGAGTGTTTAGTACGCACCCGCCCGGAGGAAATCACCCTGCGCTTTTACCGTTGGACGGACGGCCCCGCCGTTACGTTTGGCTATTCCCAATTCGTGCGCGAGGTGCAAAAAACGCTTGCGGAGCGCGCCTTTTGGGGCCCGTATGCCCGGCGGCCTACGGGGGGCGGCGTGGTGTTTCACGGGAACGATTTAACCTTTTCCTTGGTGTTTGCGTCCGCTGACCGCCCAAGCGAAATTTATAAAAAGTTTCACCGTTTTATTTTGGCGGAACTCGCCGCGCGTGGGGTAAGCAGTGTGCCGTTTGATAAGGTCTTGTCCGCTTCCGCCTATGCGCCCAGCGTGAACCATACGGCAAACGCCTGTTTTATAAACCCGGTGGAAAACGATTTGCTGGCCGCGGACGGTCATAAAATTTTGGGCGGGGCTATCCGGCGCTTTGGGCAAACGGTGCTGTACCAAGGTTCCCTGCAAGTGCCGGACGGACGCACCAATCCCCTGTATAAAAACGCTGTTATTGGCGCGGTGCGTGCCTTTTTAGGAACGGATTTGCGCCCGTGCGGGGCTTCCGCCGCCTTAATTTCCGCGGCGCGCCGCTTGGCCAACGCCCAGTATAAAACACCTGCCTGGACGGAGAAATTTTAATGCTTTGGCGCCCGGTAAAATTTTTATTTGCGCTTGTTTTGCTTCCCACCGCGTTTTTTACGCTCGTGGAAACAGGCAAAATTTTCTGCTCCGTGCTGGGGCATATCGGCGCGGCGGTCAGTTTTATTTTGGGAATTTTGATTTATTGCGGGATTCATTACGGGTATTACAATTTTTCCCGTCCGTATGTTTTTGGGCACGAAATGACACACGCCCTCGCCGCGCTTGTGTGCGGGTACCGCATTAAGGACGTATCCGTCGGGCAGGACAGCGGATACGTAAAAATGGACAACTGCAACGCCTTTGTGGTGCTGGCGCCGTATTTTGTGCCGCTGTATGTGATTGCGGCGGCTCTTATTTATGCCATAACGGATTTGTTTGTAGATTTAACGCCCTACCGCCAAGTGTTTTTGTTTGTTATCGGCTTTTTAACCGCGTTCCACTTTGTGCAAACCTTTAAAACCTTGTTTGAGGCCGACCAGCCCGATTTAAAAATAGCGGGCGGGAAAGTGTTTTCCGGCGTGATGATTACGCTGGCAAACTTGGTGGTGTTGGCGGTGGTGTTAAAGGCGATGTTCCCAGAAGTGGTGCTGCTTACGGAGGCCGGGAAAAATATCTTAGCCGGGACCGTCAATGTCTGGCGAATTATAGTAAACTATATAATAGAGAAGGCTGTAAACTCCGGCAAATAATATGGGTAAGCATAAAAAAACTACAAAAAAGAAAGGATTTTTCCATTGGCTGTGGCGGTTTTTTAAATCGTGCTGCATTTTAAGTTTGCGCACGGTGCTGTTTACCGCTATGTTTTTGATGCTTATCTGCGCCGGGCTGTGGCTGCTTTTTTTAAAAACCTTTAACGCCCAGCACATTAGCGAAATTATCACGGACGAATTGCAACGCCGCTTGGACCGTCCGGTTGTCATTTCCTCGTTGGATTTAAAGTTTATTAATACGCTTGAATTAAAGGGCTTTGCCGTGCTGGATACAGACGGCGAGCCGGGGCGTGCGCTTGTATCGGCGGACTCGGTAACCCTGCGCTTTAATTTGCTTCCGCTTTTAAACCAACAGTTAATTATTGACGAAGTTTCCTTGAACGCGCCGCGCTTTAACGTGGTGCGCAAAGCGGACGGCACATATAATATGCCGCAAATCCGCGTGCCGGAGGAACGCTCGGTCTATACCAGCGAACTGACGGGCAAAAAGGTTACGGTAAGCGTAGAGGACTGGACGGTCAAAAACGGCGTGGTAAGTTACAAGGATTTGGCGTCCGGGCTCTCGCACGCAGTGTATGGGCTCAACTTGCATTTTGAGCGGCTTCGCTTTAACGAACTTTCGCGCTTTTCGGCGGAAATGGTGCTACGCAATAAGTGGGGGGATAATATTTCCGATATGGAAATTAAGGGCACGGGGCACGTCAATTTTGCGGATTTTGAGTGGAAGAATTTTGCCCTGCGCAGTTTGCGTACACAGGTGTATTTGTTCCAAAAGCCTGTGGATATTCTGCTGGATTTGGATAATTTAAGAACGCCTTATTTTAATATAAAAGCCTCTATTCCCGCGTTTGAGGATAAGGATTTATCCCTCTTTCACGCCGAAAAGGGCCGTTTTTCCCTTCCGAAATCCACCCTTACGGCTAAGGGCGTGCTGACAAACGACTATCGCCTGTTAAAATTAACCCAACTGACGGCCAATGCGGCGGACGTAAAACTGACCGCTTCCGGCACGGTGGATTTTGAAAAAGCCCCCTTTGCGGCCGATGTGCAGGCGTCCACCAATTTCTTTAATTTAGCCGGAAAAGAAAAATATTATCCGTTTATCGCCAAATATAAACTAACGGGCCAGGGTTCCTTGGCGGGCCGCCTGACGCATACGGACGGCAAGTACGCACTTCCGCTCGTTACCGCGCAGGTCAAGGACGCTTCGGCCTTGCTCTACGGCTTTAAGGCGGATGATGTTACCGGCGAGTTCCAGGCTAAAAAAGACTTTGCCGATTTGTACGCCGCCACAACGGCGGGTAAGGTAACGGTGGACCGCTCGGTGTTTGACAAAGTGAATTTAAGCGCCAGTTGGCGCAAGGGCAATTTGTACGCCAATATCGCTTCGTGCGAGTTAAACGGCGTGCCGTTTAAAATGAATTTGTCTGTTAAAAATTTGAAAAGCGCCCGCCGTAAAATCCGCACCTCTATTTATTGGAAACATTTAGACCCGATGGCGTTTATAGAAACGGTGCGCGACTTTGTAACCGTGATTGTGCCGCTTACCAAACACGGCGGTAAATTTAAGGCCCCGGTGGATGGGCAACTGGCGTGGCTGCGCAACTTCCGCGACCGCCTGCCCGGCTTTATGCCCAATTTTGCGGGCACGCTGACGGCGGATACTTTTTCCACGCAGGTTTTGTCCGGCAACCGTTTTAGCGCGGAGTTTGATTTTACGGGCTTTAAGGCCGGGATGAAGCAACTCACCGGTCCCTTACACGCGCGTTTGGAGGGCGGCGTTATCCACCAAATGGAAAAATGGGCCGAGGAACAGCAAGCGCTTAATATTACGTTCCAGCCGTTTTTAATTATGCACCGTATGGAGCGCGCAGGAAGTTTTAAGGTGGGCCAAGTGCTTAAAGACGTGCCGTTTACCGATATGGCCGCCTCGGTAGAGTTTAACAAAGGGCCGATGACGATTAACAACGCCTATACGGTGGGGCCCACTCTTTCGGCCGCGGTCAGCGGGTGGACTAACTGGGTGGACGAAAATTTTGATATCATAATATGGACGATGTTTACCAATACCTCGCGTTCCGGGGCATTGGCCGAAAACTTGACGGACGAATCGGGCAACCCGGCGCTGGCGTTTCGGGTGTCGTCTTCAATGTTAAAGCCCAAACTGGAAATGCTGCGCGCCAAAAAAACAGGAAACACCATACGCGCCGCCCAGGAAAAGGGTGTGCCGACAGATTTTAGTGCCGCAACTAAATTTATCCAAGGAGATTTTAATGCCAAGAAATAATATGGACGTACTGTGCCTGTTGCAAGAACACGGCGCCATTTTAGAAGGACATTTCGTAATGCCGTCGGGGTTTCACAGCCAGACGTATATTCAAACTTCGCTGTTAATGCAGCACCCCAATTTGGCGCAGAAGATTGCGGGGGCGCTGTCGGATAAATTTACTAAACACGCCGACGTCATTATGGCGCTTACGCCGTCCGATTCCGTCTTGGCGCAGGAAGTGGCCCGCGCCCGCGGTGTGCGCGCGATTTTTGCCTCGCGCGACGATAACGGCGAAATGATTTTAAAGCATAACTTTACCGTAAAAGAGGGCGAAAATGTGCTCATCGTGGACGATGTGGCCGTTTCCGGCCGCAAAATTAACAAAGCCATTGACCTGGTGGGCAAACTGGGGGGAAATGTGATTGGCGTGGGCGTGATTGTGGACCGCTCTATGGGGTATTTGCCTTTGTCCGTGCCGCTTCGCTCGCTTTTGTCTTACCCGATGCAAACCTTTACGGCTAAGGAATGCCCGCTGTGCGCGGCCAAATTGCCGGTTACGCCGGTGGAAGAGGTTTCCAAAAACTAATATGACTGAAATTAAATTAAAAGCAAAAGAAGAAAGACGGCTCCTCGCGGGCCATTGGTGGGTGTTTTCCAACGAAATTGACGGCTTGGATACATCTATTGAACCGGGCTCCCTGGTGCGCGTCATCAGCCACGAGGGCAAACAAGTGGGGATTGGTTGTTTTAACCCGCACAGTTTAATTGCCGTGCGCCTGCTGATGAAGGGCGAGGGAGAACTGCCGGAAGATTTTGTATTTGAAAATTTAGACAATGCCTATGCGTACCGCAAGGAAATTGGCGTGCGCAAATATGGCCGTATGTGCTATGGCGAGGCTGACAATATGCCGGGCCTCGTAATTGACCGCTACGGCGATGTGCTAGTAATGGACGTATTGACGGCGGGTATGGAAAAATTAAAGCCCGAAATTACCAAAGCCGTACAAAAGATTTTTAAGCCCAAAGGCATTTATTACAAGAACGACAGCGCCTTCCGCGCGTTGGAAGGGCTGACTAATACGCCCGAAATCATTGGCGAAGTGCCGGAAACCGTGGAAATTGAAGAAAACGGCGTAAAGTATATTGTGCCTATCCGCGGCGGACAAAAGACGGGCTTTTATTTTGACCAGCGCGAAAACCGCGAATTTTTAAAACCGTATTTTAAAGATAAACTGGTCTTGGATTTATATTCCTACATTGGGTCCTTTGGCATTACGGCCGCCTTGTCCGGGGCCAACCAAGTGTGGGGGTGCGATTCTTCCGCCGCGGCGGTAGAATTTGCCAAAAATAACGCGGAGTTAAACGGCGTGTCCGACCGCGTGGTCTTCCACCGCGACGATGCCGAACGCTTGCTCTCGGCGATGAAGAAAGGCGAACTGCCCGACCAGCCCGATATGGTGCTGTTGGACCCGCCCGCCTTTGTCAAAAGCCGCAAGGCCTTGCCGCAGGCCGTGGGGCTTTATGTAAAACTCGTTAAAATGGCCTTAGAGGGCATTAAAACGGGCGGATACTTGGCGTTTTCCACCTGTTCGCACCACATTTCGCGCGAACTGTTTGTGGATATTATCCGCCAAGGTGTGAGCAAATCGGGCCGCAAGGCGGTGCTGGTGGAACTGCGCGGACAAGCCAAGGATCACCCGGTGCTTATTGGTATGCCGGAAACGGAATACCTGCACTTTGCGCTGATTCAGTTGCGCTAGGAGGAAATTTTTAAGCAGTAAAAAATTTAATCTGTTTTTGGAACCATAGCAGATATGGTGTGTAACCGCTTAGGCGGTACGCAAAGAGGCCAAAAACAGTCGTTTTAGGCCCAAAAATAAAAGGACTAATTACCCTTTTGCTTTTGGGCCGAGTGTTTGCCATCCTTGGGGCGGCAAACCACGGCTGTTGTGTGGGGCTACCTCTTTGCGGCTCCGTGCAAACAGCCGTTTTTTATGTGCGGAGCCTGATAAAAAGGAGCGTTCAGATGAAAAAGCAAACAGGCTTCACGTTAATAGAATTGTTGGTGGTAGTGTTAATTATCGGTATTTTGGCGGCGGTTGCCCTGCCGCAGTATGAAAAGGCTGTAACCAAGGCTCGCTTCACGGAAGCAATTATCAATTTAAAAACCATAAAACAAGCCAAGGATGTATATATATTATCCGGAGGTGATAATCCGGATTTGGATGAATTGGATATTTCCGTACCAACAGAAACTGAAAATTTTACGTTCTATTCCGCCGACCCTTGGAATGGATATTGCGGGCCCACTGCTGCCTATAAGAAAGAGAAGGTTTGTTTGTGTTACTACGAAGCCACCCCCAATCAAGGCGGTTGCAATGGCACATTGGTTCTTTCGCAGAACCAGTCTTCCCATCCTGCTGATAGACCTGCTAGTTTTGACTACGCTAAATTGTTAAATATTCCAGAAAATGATGAGTGTGCGTGCTATTAATGGTAGTCGTCTTATTAAGTTGTCATCCCCGAAGGTTTTAGTCGGGGATCTGTCGTGTCGTAAGGGAACGCCAATATCAAACAACAGATTCCCGACTACGGCACTCGGGAATGACAATTACAATTCGGACTATAATAAAGAACCCCGCTTTTGGCGGGGCTTTTAACAAAAGGAAAATGCCGAGGGACAGGATCGAACTGTCGACACCCGGTTTTTCAGACCGGTGCTCTACCACTGAGCTACCTCGGCATTACCTAAATATAATACAAAATTTAAGCCGCTTCGGCAATGTTTTTGCGCTCTCCGACGATAAAATATTTTTTTACGCTTCCAATTCATCCGCTTTTTTGCGGGATTTGGGCAACTTTTTCAAACAAATCTGGTTTTTTTGCCGTTAAATTATTGTAGCAAAATTAGGGGCGTTTATTATTGCCTTTGCACTGCTAAAAGTCATATACTTTATATATGGGTTTTTCCGGTTCTACCCCCGGACCCACAGGAGAATTATGCCAAGAATTGAAGTGGACGCCAACAGATGCAAAGCCTGTTATTTGTGCGTCAGCGCTTGCCCGAAGAAATGCTTGGGCAAAGCCAAAACCATTAGCAAAAAAGGGTATTTCCCTGCCGTTATGGAGCGTCCGCAGGACTGCATCGGCTGCAAGATGTGCTATATGATGTGCCCCGATATTGCCATTACGGTAATTAAAGAATAACGATTTGAGGATTTTTTACCTATGACCGAAAAAACATTAAGAAAAGGCAACGAAGCCCTGTCCGAGGGCGCTATCCGCGCGGGCTGCCGCTTCTTTGCCGGTTACCCGATTACCCCTCAAAACGAAGTGCCGGAATTTATGTCCGCCAATATGGCCGACGCCGGCGGTTCGTTTGTACAGGCCGAAAGCGAAGTGGCCGCTATCAATATGGTGTACGGCGCCGCTTCCACCGGCACCCGCAGTATGACGTCTTCTTCCTCTCCGGGCGTGAGTTTGAAGCAGGAAGGTATTACCTACTTGGCCAGCGCCGATTTGCCTTGCCTTATTGTAAACGTAATGCGAGGCGGCCCGGGCTTAGGCAGTATTGCCGGTGCGCAGGGGGATTATTTCCAGGCCACCCGCGGCGGCGGTAACGGGGATTACCACATTATCGTTTTGGCCCCGAACTCCGTGGAAGAGTTGGGCAACTTCCCGAAACTGGGTTTTGAACTTGCCGAGAAATACCGTATGCCCTGTATGATTTTGGCTGACGGCATTTTGGGCCAAATGATGGAAAGTATGTCCTTTAATTTTGACCCCATTGACCCCAATAAACTGGGCAAATTTGACTGGGCCGTGGATATCAACAAAAACGGCAAAAAGAAGAATAATGTTTTCTCCTACAAGGGCGATAATTTAATCGCTGACGTGGTGGAACGCGCCAAACGCTACGGTTTAATTGAACAAACCGAAGCCCGCTGGGAAGAACGCGACGCCGAAGACTGCGATGTGTTGTTGGTAGCGTACGGATTGTCCTCCCGCGCGTGCTTGGAAGCCGTAAACAAGGCCAAAGAGGAAGGCTTAAAAGTCGGTCTCTTCCGCCCGATTACGCTGTGGCCGTTCCCGTCCAAACGCTTGGCGGAACTAGCCTCCAAGGCCAAGGCCGTGTTGTGCGTGGAGCAGAGTTTAGGCCAGTTGGTGCAGGACGTAAAACTGGCTGTAAACGGCAAAACGCCCGTTTATTTAAACGCTTACCCCGCCGGGGGCCAGCCGGACGGTTCCACTATTTTGACCGCTGTGCGCTCCGCGCTTACGGGCAAGAAAGACGGCTTGTTTGATTTGCAGGAACACGCCGCCGGGTTTACCTACAACTGCCAGCGTGATACCACCCTGGGTATGCAGGGCGACCTGAAAGGAGGCAAATAGATTTATGACCATTTTAGCCAAAAAACCCGCCAGTTTAACTGACTTGCCGATGCACTATTGCCCCGGCTGCGGGCACGGGATTGTGCACCGCTTAATGGGCGAAGTGTTTGACGAACTCCATATTGCGGACCGTGTAATCGGCGTGGCCCCGGTGGGTTGTGCCGTGTTTGCGGATTCCTACTTTGCTTGCGATATGGTGCAGGGCGCGCACGGACGCGGCCCGGCTATTGCCACGGGCGTAAAACGCTCCAAACCGCAGGCGATTGTGTTTTCTTATCAGGGCGACGGCGACCTGGCTTCTATCGGTATGGCCGAAATTGTACACGCCGCCGTACGCAGCGAAAACATTACCGTCATTTTTATCAATAACGCCATTTACGGTATGACGGGCGGCCAAATGGCCCCGACCACCTTGGTCGGCCAAGTGGCTACTACCGCCCCCAAAGGCCGCGACCCCAAATTGCAGGGCTGGCCGATTAATATGTGCGAAATGCTCGCGCAGATTACAGGCTCCAAATACTTGGCCCGCGTGGCGGTGGACTGCCCGCAGAACGTAATGAAGGCCAAACAAGCGATTAAAAAAGCGTTTGAAAACCAAGTAAACGGGGTGGGATTCTCTATGGTGGAAGTGCTTTCCCAATGCCCGACCAACTGGCACGCCAGCGTGCCGCAGGCGTTGGAATTTGTGCGCACCAAAATGATGCCGCAATACCCGTTGGGTGTATTTAAAGACGAGGGGGCGAAATAATGTATCAAGGTATTAGAATCGCCGGATTTGGCGGACAAGGCGTTATTTCCGCCGGTATTTTGCTCGCGCAGGCGGGCGTGGAGAACAAAAAGAACGCCAGTTGGCTTCCGTCCTACGGGCCGGAAATGCGCGGCGGTACGGCCAACTGCTCCGTGGTAGTGTCGGACGGGGAGGTTTACACGCCGATTGTGTCCGCGCCGGATACGGTTATCGTAATGAACGAGCCGTCCTTGCCTAAGTTTGAGCCCTTGCTCAAAAAAGGCGGACTGATGATTATCAATAGTTCGCTGATTAATTCCCGCCCCACCCGCACTGATATTAAAGTGGTGTGCGTGCCTTGCAACAAAATTGCCGAGGAGTTGGGGATGGACCGCATTGCCAACCTGGTGGCGTTGGGCGCTTTTATTAAACTGACGGGTGCGGTTACGCTGGAAAGCGTGGCGCACGCAATGAAGAAGGTTTATAAACGCGCGAAGCCGGAAATGCTGGAACTGAACAAAAAGGCCTTGCAGGCCGGTTTTGATGCGGTAAACTAACTGGAAAAGTTAGCAATTTAACTAAAAAGGGAAGACGCAATGTCTTCCCTTAATGGCCTAATACATAAGTATTCTTTGGTTTGGTGCATCAACCGGGCGGCTGCGGCGCCAACCACAGCAACCGTATCCCCCTGCTGCTTTGGTTCCCCCTTACATCTACTGATAGTATAAGGGTATTTTGCGGATTTGACTATGGTTAAAAAGGGTTAGTTTCCCGTCGTTCGTATGAGGCCGCCAGCCAAGTAAATAAAATTCCGGGCACGGCGGCCAAACAGCATAAGAGTACCGCGGCTTTTAAGCCCCACTCGTCGGACGCTTGCCCGATAAGCACCGGGGATAAGGCATCGCCCAGCGCGTGAATAATAAAAATGTTCACGGCAAACGCCATAGAGCGTACCGGGGCGCGCGTGGCCGATACCAGAGCCGCCGCCACCGGTCCCGTAGGCAGAAATAAGCAAATAATGCTCAGTCCAAAGCAGATAAGGGCCCAGCCCGCGGATTGGGTTTGTATGCCTATCCACGCCGGAGCCAATACTCCCGCTAACGCCAGGCCGATTACCCAAAAATAGGCCTTGTGCGAAAAGTTTAGCAGTTTATCGGCACTTTTCCCACCTAAATAGGTCCCCGCCGCCCCGCAAACCACAACCAGCGCGCCAAAAATCACGCCCGCTTTCGCCACATCCATTTGCAAATAACGGTGCAAATAGGTGGGCATCCAAGCAGAGAGTCCGCCGATAATAAACGTAATCATTGCGTGCGCCAAACAAATAAACAAAAAGGGCTTATTTTTAAGTAAGGCCAAATAGTTTTTAAAATGCGGAATTTCGGCAGGTTGTTGGGGTAAGCGGCGGTTGTCCTGTAATTGGGTAAGGGCCAAAAAGCCTAAAAACAGGCCCGGTACGCCCGCCAACATAAAGGCGGTCCTCCACCCCCAATGTTGGCTGATAAGCCCGCCTAACAGGTAGCCAAGCGCACTCCCGGCCGGAAGCGCAAGCCCGAAGCAGGCCAAGGCGGTGGCACGTTTTGCTTTGGGGAAATACTCAGCCAAAAACGGCTGCGCTAACGTAGTAAAGCCTGCCTCCCCTACGCCTATCATCCCACGCGTAAAAAGCAGGGAAATATAGCCCTTGGCGGCGGAACAAGCCAAGGTGGCCGCACTCCAAATAAGCGCGCTTGCGCCAATCCATTTTTGGCGCGGGGTTCTGTCTGCAAAGTAACCCACAAATGGCGCATAACACATATATACCAGCATAAACGCGGAAGCCAAGGCCCCCAAATGCACATCGTTTAAATGCAGTTCCGCCTGCAAGAGGGGAAAAACGGAATAAAGCACTTGCCTGTCTATATAATTAAACAGGTTGAGCAAGAAGAGAATCCAAAACAGTTTTTTCGCGTTCATAGTGCTTTAAGTATTTTATAAAATATATACTATTAAAAGCCGGAGCAAATTTATATAATAAACTATCTTTGTTAAAGGGGAATTTTATGAAGAAAGGTTTTACGCTTATTGAACTGTTAATTGTAATGGTGATTGTGGGTATTTTGGTAACTATCAGCCTGCCCAAATACCGCGCATCTATGGAGCGTGGTCGCGCAATGGAAGGTATTAACAATGTGCGTGCTATTAGCGATGCGGTAAACGCCAAATATGTAATGAACGGCAATGCGTATTCGCTGGACGGGTTGGTAAATTCCAGCAACTATGTAACCGGGGTGGATATGACCAAAAGTGTTAATTTTACTACGCCCAAAATGACGCTTTCCGGCAATACCATAACCATTACCACCACCCGCACGGGCAGTTATACGCTTACGGCCACCAACCAAAACGGCGAACTGGTAAGCATTGAGTGTACGGGGGATGCGGAAACCTGCCAAAATATTGGGATGGATAAAAATGCTTCCGGCAGATATTTCTTATCTTTGTAAGTGGAAAAATAGCATAAAAAAGCCCGCCTGACGGCGGGTTTTTTTATGTCTAGTTCAAACGGTTTTGACGCAGGGCTTCAAAAAGCACAATAGCCGCCGAAGAGGATAAGTTAAGCGAGCGCACGGGGCCCGTCATCGGAATAGTAAACAGGCGGTCCTTGTAGCGTTCGTAGAACTCCTTGGGCAGACCGCACGATTCCGCCCCGAAAATAAGAAACGCATCGGGCGGGAAGGCGGCATCCCAGTAGGATTTTTTGCCCTTGGTGGAAAGAAAGAACATTTTTTCTTCCGCGGGTTTTTCGGCTTCCAAAAAACTTTCCCACGTTTCGTAGCGGCGGTAATCCAAGTTCGGCCAATAGTCCAGGCCCGAGCGGCGGATTTCCTTGGAAGCGATTTTAAAGCCGAGTTTTCCCACCAGGTGCAGCCGCGTATTGGTGGCTACGCACGAGCGGCCAATATTGCCGGTATTAAAGGGAATTTCGGGGTTTACAAGTACAATGTTTAACATAAGGGTTTAAATGACACTTTTCGGTTTGTCATTGCCGGCGTGGACCGGGCAAGGACAAGGTTTTGCAAAAGCAAAAAAACGGCCGGAGAAATCCGGCCGTTTTTGTAAGAATAACTTTATTCTTCCCAGCGGATAAAGAGCGGCGTCAGCACGCTGGGGATGTTTGCATTGGCAGGCAGTACGCGCAAGGCGTAGTCCTGACGGCCACTGTTAAGCGGGGACATAGACACTTCGTACGTGTAAGCGTCGCCATCCTTACCGGTGCAGGTCATATCAATAGCGTCTTCTTTGACGATATCGCCCAGCGTTCCGCGCTGGCCCAAGTAGAGTTCTACCTGGATGTCTTCCGGCGCCAAACCGCCCAACACCACCCGGGCTTTAAAGTTTACTTTATCGCCCATTAAAATAGCGTTTTCGGGCTGCGGGGTAACATCGGTTACGCTTACGCGGTACCAATTTTCCGCAATTTTGCTGCGCCACGCGGCCACGGCTTCGGCTTTGCCGGGTTCGTTTAAAATCAGGCCGTAGTTGTTGGCGGGAATATAGAAGCGTTCGTAATATTCCTTTACCATACGGTTCGTGTTAAAGAACGGGGCAATGTGCTTGACCGATTCCTTCATTAACGAAACCCACGGCAAAGAATACGCGGAGCCGACTTCTTTGGCGTAATAAGCGGGGGCGATGTCCTGCTCAATTAAGTTGTAGAGCGATTCGGATTCCACGGTGTCGCGTTCATCGTCGGATTTGTACGTTTCCGGGCCACCAATGGACCAGCCGAAATCACACGGTCCCACTTCGTCCCACCAGCCGTCTAAAATAGACAGCGCAAGCGCACCGTTTAGGGCGGCCTTCATACCGCTGGTGCCGCTGGCTTCCATCGGGCGGATCGGGTTGTTGAGCCACACGTCCACGCCCTGTACCATATAGCGGGCGACGTTCATATTGTAGTCTTCCACAAAGACGATTTTTCCTTTAAAGCGCGGGTCGTTTTGCGTAAGGCCGACAATCAATTTGATAAATTCTTTACCAGCCGTATCCGCCGGGTGCGCTTTACCCGCAAAGACGAACTGCACGGGACGCTGCGGATTGTTGATAATTTTATCCAAGCGGTTCAAATCTTTAAACAGCAAGGTCGCGCGTTTATAGGTGGCGAAGCGGCGTGCAAAACCAATCGTCAGCACATCGGGGCGAAGAACGCTGGACGCCTTTTTAACAGCCATTACGTCAAAACCCTGGCGGGTGAGTTGGCGTTTCAGGCGGTTGCGGACCATATCAATCAGTTTGTTTTTGCGCGCGGTGTGGACGTCCCATAATTCACCGTCTGGGATGTTGGTTATGTTTTCCCAGGCTTGCGTATCGGACGGGTCCACTTCGCCGGTTTGGTTGTTGCCGAACAGGTACTTGCGGTACAGTTCGTTGAGTTCGTGCGAAATCCAGGAAGAACTGTGGATACCGTTGGTAATGCTGGTTATCGGTACTTCGCTGATGGGCAGTTCGGGCCAGAGGTTGTGCCACATTTCGCGGCTTACCTTGCCGTGCAGTTTTGCTACGCCGTTGCAGAAGGCGGCCAAGCGCAGGGCGACTACCGTCATACAATAGGTGGAGGATTCGGGGGTTTCTTTGCCCAAGGCCAAGAAGTCATCCCAAGAAATACCCATTTCTCTGGCGTAAAAATCCATATATTTGCGCACGAGGGCGGGGTCAAAATGTTCGTTGCCCGCGATAACAGGGGTGTGCGTGGTGAAGACGGAGGATGCCCATACGATTTCGCGCGCTTGGGCAAAGGTCAAATGCTTTTCGCGCATAATATCAATAATGCGCTGGAAGAGCAAGAACGCGCTGTGGCCTTCGTTAATATGATAAACAGTCGGTTTGATGCCCATTGCATCCAACGCTTTTACACCGCCGATACCGAGTACCACTTCTTGGCGGATGCGGTTTTCGCGGTCGCCGCCGTAGAGTTTTTCGGTAATGGCGCGCTGGGCTGGGGTGTTTTCCTGCAAGTTGGTATCCAACAAATAAAGCGAGGTGCGGCCCACGGGTACGCGCCAAATGCAGGCCTTGATATTTTCGTTGCCCAGTTGGATATCTACGGTAACGTCTTTACCGTCCTTGGTTACGCGTTCCACCGGCATATGGGCCCAGTCGTTATCCGGGTATTCTTCGTTCTGCCAGCCTTCGCGGTTTAAGACCTGCTGTACATAACCTTGTTTGTAGAACAAGCCTACGCCGATAATCGGCATCCCGAGGTCGCTGGCGGATTTCATATGGTCGCCCGCGAGCATCCCCAGGCCGCCGGAATAAATCGGCAAGCCCTCGCCGATACCGTATTCCATAGAGAAATAGGCCGTTAAAAGGTTTCCGTTTTCGTGGCGGTGTTCTTTATACCAAGTGTGCGGATTGTTTTTATAGTTGTAGTAAGAGGTTTTGACAGCGTTTAAATTGTCTAAAAACGCTTGGTCTTTGCTTAATTCTTCAAAGCGTTTCTGCGGTACGCAGCCCAAGAACCATTTCGGGTTGCGTTTGGCGGTAATCCACAGTTTCGGGTCCACTTGCACAAAAAGCAAGATAGCGCGCCAATTCCAGGTAAACCACATATCATTGGCCAACTCTTCCAAAAACTTGATGTTTTCGGGCAAGTTGGGCTGTACGTTAAAAGAATGGATTTTCATTACGTTCTCCCCTTGTTATTTCAATATACAGAAATTATATAAAATTCAGGAATAAAAAGGCCGCCTTTCCCAGCGGATTGGCGGCCCCGGTAAAACAAATTATTTTACAGCGCTACATTTAAGATGATAAAGCAGGCAATCATCAAGGCCGCGCCTAAGGCTACGGCGTGTTTGGCCCACTCTTTGCTCTTAATGCCCAACTTGGACGCGCAGATAATGTTGGGGATATTGCCTGGGATTAACATCCCGCCCGAGATAATCAAACTCATCAGCAGGAACGTAAGCGTGCGGGTGCTGATATCCGGCGTTACCTCAATGGCGGCCAAGGTGGCGTTATCCAATACGGCGGAAAGGGCATTGATCCAGTAGAGCCAGTTGGCGGATAAGTGCGAAATGGTTTGCATCGCAAGCGGTTTTAAACCGTCGCCCAAAAACACTAACGCCATTACAAACAAATATACTTTGGCCGCGCGGACCACAATGCTTTTAATGGTGTGCCCGTCGCCCTCATTATTCTCGGCGGCTTTGGGGCCCGGAGCCTTTTGGATGACTTCGGCGCGGATAGAACTGGCCATACCGGCCATTAATACAACGCCGCCAAAGACGTACCAGCCCAAGTGCTCCAACAGGAACCAAAAATCCGCAAAGTGCGGTGCGCCTTTTAATTTGGAAAGCACAACGGTACCCAACGGTTCCCCAATAGAGGTAAGTACCGCGCCCATACCGATAGCAAAGCACGAAAACACCACCAGGCGCGTACGGCCCTTGCGTTCCAAAGGAAGCATTACGGTAACTTCCGCCAAGATAAGCGCCGCAATGATAGCGGTAATAACGCTGGACGTAAGACCGAGCAAAAAGACGATTAAAAACAGCGTCCAGCGCAGGCCGATAGTTTTAACGGCCTTGTGCGTGAGTTTTTGCAAGTGCACATTAAATTTGCGGAAGAGCAAGCCCGCAATCAAAACGGCTAATGTAATTTTGATTGGGTCTTCCAGCGCAGTCAAAACCAAGTGTCCGCTCCACATTTTGGAAACGGAAACCGCCACAATCCCGCACAGGAACAAAAACGCTTCCAGGTTTTCTTCCACCTTGTGCACGGTAAGCGGCAAAAAGAGAACGACGGCAATGAGCAGCGACAGTAATGTTGTCTGCCATACGGCTAATTCCATAACAGCCCCCTATAAAGGTAAGATGAAATTATTATATAAAAAAAGCGGAACTTGCGGGGGTGCTTACGCACAGGGGCAAAATATGATAAAATTATTTTACAGGTCCCGTTCGTCTAGCGGTCCAGGACGCCGCCCTCTCAAGGCGGAGATCACGAGTTCGAATCTCGTACGGGACGTTTTCTCCTTTTAACCCCGCATCCGGCGGGGTTTTTTATGCCGTCCCTAGGCCTAGCCTAAAATGCTAAAATATAACTAATCGTCCGTTTTATTATATTTAAGGAGTCTTTACTATGGAAATCGGTATCGTCGGTCTGCCTAACGTAGGCAAATCCACCCTTTTTAACGCGCTTACCTGCGCGGGTGCGGAAGCGAGCAACTACCCGTTCTGCACCATTGAACCTAACGTGGGCATTGTGCCTATCCCGGATAAGCGGTTAGATAAGTTGTTTGAAATGTTCAAACCGCCCAAGAAGACCGCCGCTTTTATTAAATTTGTGGATATTGCCGGCATTGTAAAGGGCGCTAGCCAAGGCGAAGGGCTGGGAAACAAATTTTTAGCCAACATCCGCGAAGTGGACGCCATTATTCACGTTGTGCGCTTGTTTGAAGACGAAAACGTAACGCACGTGATGAACTCCGTGGATCCCTTGCGCGATATTGAGGTTATCAATACCGAACTGATGCTTGCCGATTTGGAAACGGCCACCAAGGTATGCGACCGCTTGGGTTCCAACGCCAAGAGCGGCAAGAAAGACGCCGTAGCCGCTTGGGAGCGGATGAAGGAAATCAAAGCCGCGCTGGAAAACGGCAAACCCGTCAGTTCCTTGCACTTGGAGCCGGAAGAACTGAAAGATTACCAATTTTTAACCGCCAAACCCGTGCTGTATGTGGGCAACAATTCGGAAAAACGCAATGTGGAAAACGCCGAAAAAGTAGCCAAATACGCCAAGGAAAACGGCGCGGGCTTTGTGGAACTGTCCGTAAAGTTTGAAGCCGATATCGCCGAATTTAGCGAAGAAGAAAAACACGCCTTTTTGGCTGAAACGGGCAACGATTACACCGGCCTTGAAAAAATCGTGCGCGAGGGGATGAAACTTTTGAACCTGTGCACCTATTTTACGGCGGGCAGCGAAGTGGAAGTGCGCAGTTGGCTTATTCCCGTGGGCTGCACGGCGCCGCAGGCGGCGGGCAAAATCCACAGCGATTTTGAAAAAGGCTTCATCCGCGCCGACGTTTACACCTTTGACGATTTAGCCAAGTTCGGCAGCGAAAAAGCCCTGCGTGAACACGGTTTAATCCGCTCCGAAGGCAAAGACTATATTGTAAAGGACGGCGACGTCTGCCTGTTTAAAATCAATGCCTAATATTTCGTGCAAACATTTCGGTAAATGCGGCGGATGCGCCCTTTTGAACTTGCCCTATGCGGAGCAAGTGGCCAAAAAACAGGCCAAACTGCAAGAAACCTTAAAGGATTTTTGGCAAGGGGAAATCCCGGTAACCGTAACGGATGAACCTGTTAATTTCCGCAACAAAGTGGAACTCGGTTTTTGCCACCAGGTTAAATGGCGCGACGATTACGACAAAAAGGACCCCGCCAACAAAACCCGCCCGCTGGAATTTGAAAGCGCGCTTGGTTTTAAATTAAGGGGCCGCTGGGACCGTGCGGTGGATATTGAAGAGTGCTGTTTGTTTAATGATAAACTAATAGCCCTTTTGGACGCTATCCGCGCGTGGGCCAAGGCCGAAAATTTGGAATATTACGACCAGCGCAAACATACGGGCGTTCTGCGCCATTTAATGGTGCGCGAGGGCAAAAACACCGGGGAAGAAATCGTTGTACTGTTTGTAACGGACGATTTTAACGAAAAAACCTTTGTACAAGCGGTGGAGTCCGTGCTCCCCAACGCCAACATTATGGCCGCCGTCAACAACGGGCTGGCCGATACGGCCGCACCTGAATCTCTGCGCGTGCTTAAAGGAAAAGATTTTATTTTAGAGCGCATTTTTTTAACTAATGAAAAGGGCCAAAAGGAGCGCGAAGTGGTGTTTAAACTTTCGCCCCAATCCTTCTTTCAAACCAATACCAAAACCGCGCAAAAGATGTATTCCTGTGTGCGCGCGGTAGTCAAAAAAATCGCCCCCAAATGCATTTACGACTTGTACGGCGGCGCGGGCAGTTTTTCGCTTTCGTGCGCGGACTTGTGTGAAAAGAGTATTTGCGTGGAAAGTGTGGCTCCGGCTGTTTATAACGGGATTGAAAACGCCAAAATTAACGGTGTTTCCAATGTGCAGTTCTTCTGCTCCAAGGTGGAAGATTTTGTAAAAGAGCAGCCCATTGAACGCAAGGATGCGCTTATTATTTTGGACCCGCCCCGCGGCGGGATGCACCCTAAGGCCGCCAAGGCGGTGGCTGAATCGGGCGTGGAAAATGTACTCTATATTTCCTGCAACCCGGTTACGCTGGCCAACGATTTAAAAATTCTCACCCAGCATTACAAAATTTTGCACGTGGAAGCCTTTGACTTTTTCCCGCACAGCGAACACATTGAAACTTTCGTGCAAATGAAGTTGAGAGGGTAAATTATGGCGAACAAATATTTACAGGCGGCAGAACAAGTTTTGGAAAAAAATTCTAGAATGATGTCTGTTGGCGAAATATGGGAGCAAATTCAAAAGGAAAAAATTTCGCTTGAATCTGACGGCAAAACCCCTTGGGCTTCATTGGGAGCCAGTTTATATACAAATGCTAAAAAAAATGACGGAAGGTTTTTCTCGCAAGGAAATCGTCCCAAGGTTTTTGGTCTTAAAGGGAAAAAGTATGATTCTCCTGTAATATTACCCCAAGCAGACACAAAAAATCTAGTTTCCAAGGATAATGAAAGAGTCTTACATCCGTTATTGTCAGCATTTGTACATTCTAATGGACATTTTGAAGCATATACTAAAACAATTTATCACGAGAAATCTAATAGAGAAAAAGCAGGTTTAAACAAATGGATTCATCCAGATATTGTTGGGGTTTATTTCCCTTTTAATGGATATAAGAAAGAAACTCTTGAATTGTTGGAAATACTACAATCTAATACTTATAAGTTGTTTTCTTTTGAAATGAAATGGGAATTGCTTTCGGATAATTATAAAGAGTATTATTTCCAGGCAGTTTCTAATTCTTCTTGGGCCCACGAAGGTTATTTGGCCGCGCCCAAAATTGATATGGATATTATTCCCGATTTAGAGCGCTTAGGAAATGCTTTTGGTATTGGTATTATTAAGTTAGATGTAATCCATCCTCAAGAAAGTGAAATTCTCGTTCCCGCTAGAACGCGTAGTATAATAGATTCTGATACTTTGGATATGTTAGTTGAAAAGAATAATGATTTTAAAATTTTTGTTGATAGAGTTTTAAAAAATAAAAAAACTAACGAAGTAACAGAAGCAAATTACGATAAAATTCTCTCTGATGAAGATTTATCTCAATATATAATAGAGCACAATAAAATTTTTCAGGAAAAAGGTCTTATCTAAAAGCGACTATTTTTAATATGCCTATGACTTTGGAAGAATCGTTAAAATCCTTAAACCCCCAGCAGTTGGAGGCCGTCAATTATGACGCCGGCCCGTGCCTGATTGTGGCCGGTGCCGGAACGGGCAAAACCAAAACTTTAACCACCAAAATTGCCAAATTAATTGCGGACGGCTATCACCCAGCCCGTATTTTGGCGGTAACCTTTACCAACAAGGCCGCACAGGAAATGCGCGAGCGTGTGGAAGCGTTGGTGCCGGGGGCGGGAAAAAAGGTTTGGATTCACACCTTTCACTCCTTTGGCGTGCGCATTTTGCGCCAGAACGCGCAGGCGCTCGGCCTGTCGCGCGATTTCGCCATTTACGACGATTCCGACCAAAAGAAAGTAGTCAGCCTAATCTTGGAGCAAATGGGGATCAAGGACCCTAAAAAGGAAATCAGCCAGATTGTCAGTTTGATTTCCCGAGCCAAGGACGATATGGTTTCACCCGAAACGATGATGCAAAGCGCAACGGCCAGCGGGCTGGATTTTAAAATCCGCGCGGCCGAAGTTTATCGCCGCTACGAGCAGAAACTAAAAGAGGCGGGCGCGCTGGACTTTGGCGACCTCTTGGTCAAAACGGTTGTTTTACTGCGCGACCACGAGGATATCCGCAATTACTACCAGGAATTTTTTGAATATATTTTGGTGGACGAGTACCAGGACACCAACCACACCCAGTATCTGATTACAAAAATGCTGGCCGCCAAACGCCGCAAACTGTGCGTGGTGGGGGACCCGGACCAGAGCATTTACTCTTGGCGTGGTGCCAATATCCGCAACATTTTGGAATTTGAAAAGGACTTTAAAGACGTCAAAACCATTACCTTGGAGCAGAACTACCGCTCCACTAAGGTGATTTTGGAAGCCTCCAACCGCTTGATTACAAAGAACAAAAAGCGTAAGGAAAAGAACCTTTTTACTGATAAATCCCAGGGCGACCCGATTGAGGTGCGCGAACTTTTAACCGAGGGCGACGAAGCCCGCTGGGTCAGCCAAAACATCAAGGCGTTGGTGGACGAAGGGGCGAGTTTAAAGGAAATTGCGGTCTTCTACCGCACGAACGCGCAGAGCCGCAGTTTTGAAGACTCCTTCCGCCGTTACCAAATTCCATACCGCTTGGTGGGTACGGTCCGCTTCTATGACCGTAAAGAAATTAAAGACATTATGTGCTATGCGCGCATTTTGATTAACCCCGCCGATAACGTAAGCCTTTTGCGCATTATCAATACGCCCGCCCGCGGATTGGGCAAGGTGGCGCAGGACCGCTTTATGGCGTATGCGGAAGAGAACCACCTTTCGCTGTATGACGCCCTCAAAAACGCGGCCTATGTGCCGGGCGTTAGCGCAATGGCCGTAAAGGCCGCCTTGCGGTTAGTGCAACTGTTTGAAAATTGGCGCGGAGATATGCTGCTGACGGATCCGGCGGATATCTTTCACAAAATTTTGGTGGAATCGGGCTATATGGACGCTGTAAAGGCCGAAATGGAAAAGGACCCCGAAGCCGAATCCCGCTTGCAGAACTTGGACGCTCTTATCAACGCCGTAAAAGAATACGAGGACCGCTGCCGCAAGGGCGAAAAAGAACCGTCGGTATCGGACTTTTTGCAGGAAATTTCCCTCTTGTCCGGGGAGGACGATTCCAACGCGGGCGAGGGCGGAGCCGTAACGCTGATGACGGTGCACCTGGCCAAAGGGTTGGAATTTAACAATGTTTTTGTAACCGGGCTGGAAGAAAACTTGTTCCCCATTTGCAAAGATAATGAGGATGAACTGGAAGAGGAACGCCGCTTGTGCTATGTGGCAATGACCCGCGCACGCGAAAAACTCTTTTTAACATACGCCCAATCGCGCCGCAAATTCGGTCAGCGGCAGGACAATTTGCCCTCGCGCTTTTTGTTTGAAAGCGGACTTTTGGACGAAAGCGAAGTGCGCGAAAGCACCCAACCCCGCTATACGGATTATCACTCCAAGTACGGTTTGTACGGTGCGGGTGCGGGCGGTTCGTACTCGGGCGGCAATTACGGCGGAGGCTATTCCCGCGGGCGTAACAATTTTGGCGGAAACAACCGCTACCAAAATTTTGAAGGCTACGCCAGCAAGAGCCGCTTCCAAAAACGCTACGACGAGGACGGCTACGAAATTGAGGATAACGATTTGGATTACGAATCGTCTTCCTACAATTCTACACCCGGTCTGGGTTCGCTCTATTCCCGTCCGATGCCTACCCCGTCGGCGGAGCCCCGTCAGTTCCCCAAGGGGCGCGCGTATCCGTTCCCGACGGCCAGCCAACAGGCGGCTTCTAAACCGGCCGAACCGGCTCCCAAAAATGCGGACGGCGTGGCGGTGGGCGGCCTTGTGAAGCACGGCGTGTTTGGGCAAGGAAAGATTGTGCAGGTGGCCGGGTCGGGCGACAGCGCCAAAATTACGGTGCTGTTTGGCAACGGCGTACGGCGTACCTTTATGCTGAAATTTGCCCCGCTGGAACTGTTGTAATATTTAGTAATTTGGATAGAAAAAGGCCGCTAGGGTTATTCCCCTAGCGGCCTTTGCGTTTTATAATGGGTTGCTCGGCTTGGCCGTGTGCATCTTCGTGTACGGCCCGATAGAATTTTCAGAATCTACCTTATGGGGTCGTCATCCTGGAAAGTTGTAGTCCAGGATCTGTTGTTATAAAAAAAAGGAAAACAACGGATACTGGACAGAAACCTTCCAGTATGACCTTTTATTTTTATAAACAGCAAACGACCCAAGCACTAGATTCTGAAAACCTGGTGGGCTGCCAATTCCTTGGGGATGACGACTTTATAAAAAAAGAGGTCATCCTGAACTTGTTTCAGGATCTACCGCTTGGGTTGTTTGTCTTTTTTGTTGTTGTCTTTTGGCTGTTTACTGTACAGGGGTTGTTATCGTTTTTTTTTGTTAAAATTTTGATAGATTGCGGCGGTCGTACCCGGATGTATCCGCTGTATAAAAACGCGTATAAAAGGCCGTTTTGCTCAAATATAAAGGTCTTAAAAGGAGAAAAAATGAAAAATACTAAAAGTGGTTTTACATTAATAGAATTGCTAGTTGTGGTACTTATTATTGGTATTTTGTCGTCGGTAGCACTGCCCCAATATACCAAAGCGGTGGAAAAAGCCCGCCTAACGGAATTGCAAACGAACCAAACCTCCTTGGAAAAAGCGGCGGACATCTATTTATTAGCCAATGGGTTCCCTTCTGCTAATAATACAGACTTATTGGATTCTTTGGATGTCAGTTTCCCTGATTTTAGCAACACGACCTCTCTGGTTGGATGGCATTGTAATTCCAAGGGAACCTGTATTTCCGTTACGGGTGGTACTAATTATGTAGATATTAGCGTGGCTAAATGGCCCAAAGACGATATGACAGGTGCTCCGAATTATGCGTTGTATAGTAGAAAAGAGAGTGTTTCTGCTCCGTGGACTCGTACTTATTCCAGTTGCAGAGGTGATATTTCTAAATTTGGATTGGAGGCTTTTGGATACACCGCAGAGGCTTGCTAGAAAAAATATCAAAAATCTATTCTACAAAGGCAGGGGGATAAATCTCCTGCCTTTTTCTAATACAAAAAGCCCCGGGCAGGCCCGGGGCGTATCGTGTAAATTAGGCGGAGGCCAAAATGGCGGTTAGCAAGGCAAGCAACGTCCCGCCAAAAAACAGCACCAATAGTAGCGGTACAACGGCAATCCCCACCGTCAGCCACCCAAAGAGCCCCGCCCACCAGGCCACGCGCCGGGCTTCGTCCGTCAGGTTTGTGCGGGCCAAATCCTGCGCGCGCAAGGATAAAATCATCCCGGCAATCGCCAACGGAATCGTAAAAAATCCCGTAAAGCACGAAATAATAACCGCAATGACTGAAAGCGTAAAATGACTGTTAATGCAGTTGGCGCCGTTTAAATTGCATTTGCAGTCGTCTGCGTTGCGTTTATCCGGCGTGCAAACAGGTTTATTTTCCTGCGTTTGGTTTTCCATAAATTCCCCCTTGCCGCCAGCCGGACACAATGCCTAGCCAAACGGCTAAATTATTATATAAAATATACTTTTAAAGGGAGCCCTATATTTTATGGAAATAACTAAAAAAGATGTAGCCTTGGCCGCCAAACTTGCCAAAATGCAAGTGAGCGAACAAGAAGCCGCCATTTATCAAGAACAATTAGAAGCCCTGTTTAAATGGGTGAAGGAACTTTCCGCCGTGAATACGGATTCGGTCAAATTGACCAACGTCAACCACTCGGCGCATATCCGCCGCGACGAACCCGTCAGCGACCTAGACCGTGCCGCCGCGCTGCGCCAGGAGTTTGGCGCGCTGGAAGACGACTGCGCAAAAGTAAAGAAGGTGCTTTAATATGATGACCGCTTTGGAAATTGTAAACGCCGTTTCAACGGATGCGAAAACCGCTGAACAAATTACCCGGGAATCTTTGGCTAAAATTGCCGAGTTGAACCCCAAAATTAACGCGTTAGTGGAAGTTTTTGAACAGGACGCCCTTGCGCAGGCCAAGGCCGTGGACGCCAAAAAGGCCCGCGGCGAAAAATTGGGCCCGCTGGCCGGGGTGCCCGTGGCGATTAAAGATAATATCCTTTACAAAGGCCACAAGGCCACTTGCTGTTCCAAAATGTTGGAAAATTATGTGGCTTCCTACACCGCTACGGTGGTGGAAAAGTTGTTGGCCGCGGATGCCGTGATTATCGGCCGCGCCAATATGGACGAATTTGCTATGGGCAGCAGCAACCAAACCTCCGTTTATGGCCCGGTTAAAAACCCGGTAAATTTGGAGTGCGTGCCCGGCGGTTCCTCCGGCGGTTCTGCCGCGGCGGTGGCCGCGGGTATGGTGCCTGTTGCCTTGGGTACCGATACGGGCGGTTCCGTGCGCCAACCGGCGGGTTTCTGCGGAATTGTGGGCATTAAGCCCGGCTATGGCCGCATTTCGCGCTATGGTATTGTGGCGTTTTCATCCAGCGCCGACCAAGTGGGCGTTTTAGCCAGAACGGTGTCCGATTCGGCCCGTGTGCTGGAAGTGTTATCCGGCAAAGACGTACACGATTCCACCTCTTTGGATGCCGAAGTACCCGCCTATGAAAAACTGTTTACGGATGGCTTAAAGGGCGTGAAAGTGGGGCTGCCCAAAGGCTTTTTGGACGGTTTAAACGCGGACATTAAAGAAAAAATGGACGCGGCCGCCAAACGCTTGCAGGAATTGGGCGCGGAATTGGTGGAAGTGGAAGTTCCACACGCCAAATACGCCGCTCCGTGCTACTACATTATTACCAGCGCGGAAGCCAGTTCCAACTTGGGCCGCTTTGACGGTATCCGCTATGGATACGCTGACAAACAAGCCCAAGATTTAAACGCCTATTACGAAGGTTCCCGCAGTCAGTTTGGGCTGGAAGTTAAAAAACGTATCATTATTGGTACCTATTCTTTAACTTCGGGCCGCTATGAGGAGTGCTTTGTAAAGGCAACGAAGGTGCGCGAACTTATCCGTGAGGATTTTAGAAAAGCGTTTGAAAAGGTGGATATCCTGTTGACGCCCACCTCGCCCACCACGGCCTTTAAACTGGGTGCGCACGACGAGGACCCGTTGGCCCTCTATTTGGCTGACCTGTACACCTGCCAGGGCAATATCGGTGGTTTGGCGGGCATCAGCGTGCCGTTTGGCAAGGATAAAAACGGCCTGCCTATCGGCGTGCAGTTCTACGGGCCGATTTTGCAGGAAGAAAAGATTTTAAACGCGGCGTATAACTTAGAGAAGGGATTATGATTGTTTCCGAATTTTCGTGCGGCGGCGTGATTTTGGACGGGCGGAAGGTGTTGCTTGTCCAAGTCAAAAATATGAAAGGCAAAAAGATTTGGACGTTCCCCAAAGGACACATTGAACAAGGGGAAACGCCACGTCAGGCCGCGCTGCGCGAAGTGCTGGAAGAAACGGGCTATAAGGCCGTTATCGTCCGGCCGATGATTCGGGTGAAGTACGCGTTTACTTTTCAGGGAAATTACGTCAAAAAGATGGTCCAATGGTATTTGATGAAGAAACTGGGGCGCATTGGCAAGCACGATGCGTCCGAGATTATTTCAATCCGTTGGGTATCTCTTTTAAAAGCGCGCGAATTGGTGCAGTATCCGAGCGATATCCGCTTGGTGGATATGCTCTTGGCCAGTTTGCACATTGAGCCCTCCGAGGAGCCGGAAACCGAGGAATAGGGGCTGTTTTAGTTAAGTAACGGGCGGAGCGCAAAACTTTTGTTTAGGTTTTGCGTTCCGCTTTTTTATGGGCGCGTTAGGCGCGGCGCGCAGCGCGTCGTCATCCCGGAAGGTTTTTATCCGGGATCTCGGTGTTATTGTTGTCATTCCCGAGTGTCTGCCGGCGCGGAGCGTTCGGGAATCTGTTGTTTGTCGTTCCCTTTTTTATCACGACGGATCCCCGACTAAATTCCTCGGGGATGACGGCAACACATATTGTTTTTATTGTTGCCGTTTCGTTGGTTGGCGACATTGCAAAAACAGTGTGGTTCCATTAGTCAAAAGGGGGAAAAAGATAAGCCGTCCGCAGGACTTACTGTAAAGGGGTTGTTTCG
>NZ_DJOA01000028.1:0-15731 GCF_002437085.1 Candidatus Avelusimicrobium stercoris
TCTTTTATACGGCCCTTTTAGGACCTTTAACGACCAATCAAAAAACGACAAAAAACCATACTCCGTTTGTCATCCCCGAATGTTTCTGTCGGGGATCTGTTGTTATGTAAGAGAACACCAACGACAAACAACAGATTCCCGACTACGACGCTCGGGAATGACAAACACAGCAACGACGAGATCCCGTATAAAAACACTACGGGATGACGGCGAAAAACAAGGCTGTTATAAAATCAAGGGTCATTCTGAACTTGTTTCAGAATCTACCGATTGTGTAGTTAGTTGTTGCCGTCATCCTGGAAAGCAGTAGTCCAGGATCTGTCGTTATAAAATAAGGATTAGATATTGGAACGCTCCGCGCCGGCCAACCTTCCAGTATGACCTTTATTTTTACAAACGACAAACCACCCAAGCAGTAGATCCTGAACCCTATTAATAGACCCCGTACAGAAACCTTACGGGGTGCCACATAAGTGGTAAGAGCGGCAATTCAGGATGACCCCTAATTTATTTTTCCCCCCCGGCCCGGCTAGGGCCCGGCGCGGTTTAATTGCTATAATAAAATTATGTCCGCAAAAAAGATTTCCACGTCTATTAAAAAAGCCCCCGCTTCTGTATTCGGGGCGTTTATCCGCAAATGTTTGCCCGTCGTTACCGGGTGGACGAGCCTGCTCGTCAGTATTTCCTTTTTTACAGGCACATACGACACCGCCCAAGTAAAACTAACCTTGCTCCACACCGGGGCCGTCGTTCTATTAGGCTTATGGGCCGCGCTTAAAGTAGCGGAGTGGAAGAGCCCGTTTACGCGCCAAAATTTCCCGTTTTTACTCCCGATACTGGCGTACCTTGGGTGGAATATTCTTTCTTTTATATGCGGCCCCTTTCATTTGGAAAGCGCCGAGGAATTTATCCGCCTGCTGATGTACGGCGGGATAATGCTGTTAATCGCCACCGAATTTACCCAAAAAGATATCCGCACTCTTACTAAATTTATTGTTATTGCCGCGTGGATTTCGTTCACTTACGGGGCCTTGCAGATAGTGGACGGATTTTTGCCGGGGGCGGATTTTCTGCCGTGGCGGGGCTTTTTTACGCGCCGAATTTTCTCCACGCACGCAAACCCAAACTTCTTTGGCGCGTTTGTAGTGTTTGCCTCGTGCGTAACTTGCGCGCAATATCTGGCTACGCGCAAAAAATCCCTGCTGGTGCTTTTGGGGCTAGGATTAGTGGAACTATTTTTCACGGAAAGCAAGGGCGCGTGGCTGGCGTATGGGGCGGCCGCGGCCTTGGGAACCTTCCTGTTTACAAACCGCCTTTTCCCCACCAAACACATTAAAAAATTAAACCTCGTAGCAACTGGTGTGCTCCTCTGCGCGCTTGCGCTGGCCGGAGTCTATACGGCCAAGCGGTTCCAATCGGTCAGTTTCCGCTCGTTTACGTGGCTGTCCACCTTTGAAATGGTGCAAGATTCCCCCCTTATGGGCACGGGGCCGGGCAGTTTTAAAATTATTTATCCGGCCTATAAACGCCCGCAAATTTTTTATATTGAAAACTCCCACAACACCGAAACCCAACACGCCGAAAACGAGTATTTGGAACAATGGGCTACGGCGGGGACCATTGGGCTGGCAATCTTTTTGTGGATGTTAATTTTCGTTTTTACCAGTGCGTGGAAAAACTTGCGCCCGGTGAGCCAATTATCCGCCGAAGAGCAAGAGCGGACCTTTTATTTGCTGGGCTACGCAACAGCCTTGGCCGGCCTAATGGCGCACGCCTTTGTGGATATCAGTTTGCGCTTTGCTTCCAGCGGACTCTTTTTTGCGGTTTTTATTGGGGTAATTATCGCCTTATCTAACCCGCCACAGGAAGACAACGCAGGCGAAAAAATCTGCTTTTCCGCATCTTGGCTTTTGTGGGCGGCCCGGCTCGTGTTAGCGGGGGCCGTGGCCTATGGGGCGTGGCAAGTGTTAGGAGAGTTTAAAGAGATTTCCGGCGCAATGTCCGCCCGCAAATTAGGCGACGGATTTTTAATTTGCTGTGCGTGGGGCGTGCTTTTATTTTGCGTACTAGGTGTGTGTTATGTGTATTTACGCAGTGCGTGGACGAGCCGGACGGCGCGAACGGGCCTAATACTGGCCGCCACAGTGCCGGGGCTGGTGTGGTTTTATGGACTCTTTCAGGCGAACCATTATTACAGTTTAGGCGTGCGTTTAGTGCAAATGGGCAACGCCGAAGGGGCTCTGCCATATTTTACACGGGCAATAAAATTAAACCCGCTTTTGACGGAATACCGCCAATACCGCGCCAATACCTTTGCCACTACGCTTGATTTGACCACGCAGTTTTCCCCCACCCGGGGCGATACGAACGAGCCGTCCAACGACTATGCACGCGCGCTAAAAGATTTTGCGTATGTGCTTAAATACGCACCCAACCATACGGCTTTGCATCAAAGTACGGGGCAGTTGTACTATGCAATGGCGTTGCGGGCCTCGCAAGGGGCTGCGCAGGCTAAAAGCGCGGACGAATTTCAACTGTTCAGCCAAAATGCACGGGACAATATGGAGCAGGCCAAGCGCGCCTTTCAGCGTTCGCTGGTGCTGGACCCGGTCAATGCGGAGACGTACCTCTTTTTAACGAGTATCGCCCTAATGGAGCGTAACCCGGCGCAGGCCCAAGCGTGGATAGATGCTCACAAGCGGGGGCCCAAGGGCGTAACGGAAGAAGAATTTTTGGAAAAGAACCGCCATAATCCGCGGATGAACGCGCTGGAAGCGCAAGTGCAAAAAATGCGCTTCTCCGTCGGGAAATAAGAGAGTATGTGCAAAGTTTCCCGTTTTTTTGTAGAATATATACGTTAGAAATAAACAATTTGCAACGCCAAGATAGCTCAGCTGGTAGAGCAATCGCTTCGTAAGCGATAGGTCCGGGGTTCGATCCCCCGTCTTGGCTTAAATTTAGAAACCACGCGCAAGCGTGGTTTTTTGATTTAAGGCGGCCAGCAGGCAAACTGAATCTAGTGTATTATCGTTTCAACTATAATACAAGCCATATTGGCGAACTCCAAGGCTTCCACCGTACCGCGTTTAATGGCTTGTGTAAAAAGCCCCACCAAAGAAAGGTTATTTGATTTGTACGCCCTCGTGGGCTAACAGCCAACTTTTGGCCTGTAAGCCCCCGGCGTAGCCCGTCAGGCTCCCGTCCGCCCCCACCACCCGGTGGCACGGGATGATAACAGAAATAGGATTATGCCCCACCGCGCCGCCCACGGCCTGTGCGGACATACTTTTTTGGCCCTGCTCCTGCACAAGTTGCCGGGCAATATCTCCATAGGTAACTACTTGCCCGTAGGGAATTTTACACAAAATTTGCCATACGCGCTGGCGGAAGGGGCTCCCCTGCAGCTTTAAGGGCAAGGCGGTAATTTCAGGGCGTTTGCCTGCAAAATAGGCCCTTAACCATTGCACGGCCTTTTGCAAAACGGGGTGGTTCGCCCGCTCTATAAATGGCTCCTTATACGCAGCGCCAAAATATTTTTGCCCGGCTAACCACACCCCTACAAGGTGCGTTTCGTCCGCGGCCAAGGTCAATGCCCCTATGGGCGAGTGATAAACCGTTTTATAAAGCATTATTTTCCCCTTTTAACGGTTTTTTGGGGAGCATAGTCCCTCATTCCCGGCACCGCGCCGCCCGAAACCGCCCACAAATACAAACTGGCTACCGAGCCGTATGGGCTAAACCGTTTGCGGTATTTTTCAAACAACGGTTTTGTAATTTTGCGGTGGTGATAAAGCATACGCAAACCACGCTGGATAGCCAAATCGTCGTAACTGAACACATTGGGACGCGCCAAACAAAAAAGCAGCAGCATTTCCGCCGTCCATACGCCAATCCCGCGTAAGGAAACCAAGGCGGCAATGGCCTCATCATCCGGCATATGGGCCACGGCCTGCAAGTCAAACGCGCCGCTTTGCACCTTTCGGGCAAAATCCAAAATATAGTCGGCTTTTTTGAAACTAATCCCAAAGGCCTGCAATTTTTCCGCACCCGCCGCCAGCACGGTTTGCGCATTTATGGGGCCTAAATTTTCCTTAATCCTCCGCCAAATAGTCGCCTGCGCCTTGCTGGAAATTTGCTGGCCGACAATGTGGTGCACAACGGCGTCAAACAAATCATCATCCAGTTTACGCGCAATAGGGCCCACCGCGTCAATCACGGCGGCTAATTTTTTGCATTTACGCTTCAAATAATCTGTTTCCGTTTTGCCGTATGTAAAGTACATTTTCGCTTCCTAACCAAAACACCCTCGCGGGCTGGCGGGGGTGTTCTATCAAAAAATCAACTTTTATTATTCAAAATAATTGATTTTCATTGCGGCGCGTACGTCGTGCATTGTTTGCGCGGCCACAGCGCGGGCTTTTTCGGTACCCTTCTTTAAAATATCATATACTTCGGGCAAACGCGCTTCCCATTGTTTGCGGCGTTCGCGGATGGGCGTAAGTTCGTCTTGCAATACTTGGTTTAAGAACTTTTTAATCTTTACATCGCCTAACCCACCGCGCTGGTAATGCGCTTTGAGTTCGTCCAAATTTTTGTATTCGGGCCAAAACTTTTCAAAATGTTCCGGGCGGCTGAACGCGTCCAAATACACAAACACGGGATTTCCTTCCACCTTGCCAGGGTCCTCCACGCGGACGTGGTTCGGGTCCGTGAACATAGACATTACCTTCTTGCGTACAGTTTCCTCGTCGTCAGACAAATAAATGCAATTGCCCAGGGATTTGCTCATCTTGGCCTTGCCGTCCGTACCGGGCAGGCGCAAACAGGCCTTGTTATCAGGCAGGATAATTTGCGGTTCCACCAAGGTTTCGCCATAGGTGGAATTGAAACTGTGCACGATTTCGCGGCATTGTTCCAGCATCGGCATTTGGTCCTCGCCCACCGGCACCGCGGTAGCACGGAAGGCCGTGATATCCGCCGCCTGGCTGACGGGGTAGGCAAAAAAGCCCAAGGGAATACTGGTTTTAAAATCGCGTTGTTTAATTTCCGACTTGACGGTGGGATTGCGTCCTACGCGCGCCACGGTTACCAAGTTCATATAATAGAACGTCAGTTCCGTAAGTTCGGGAATCATAGACTGGATAAAAATAGTGGATTTTTCGGGGTCTAACCCGCAGGATAAATAATCCAGCGCCACTTGAATAATGTTATCGCGCACCTTTTGGGGCTGGTGGGCGTTATCCGTCAATGCCTGCGCATCGGCAATCATAATAAAAATCTGGTCAAATTTCCCGCTGTTTTGCAGTTGGACGCGTCTTTTTAAAGAGCCGACATAATGCCCGACGTGCAAGCGGCCCGTGGGGCGGTCTCCGGTCAAAATCACTTGTTTCATAATTCTTTCCTTATAAAGGGTTTACGCACAAAAGCGCTTTTTATTATTATACCGCTTTTACTTATTCCCCGCCAAGGCAGGCCTTTTTTATTTGCGGTTGGGATTTTGGGCAAACCAGCCCTTTTGCACACGCTTTTCCTGCTCAAACAGTTCCTTTATGCTCCACAACGCACAAAACCCCGCTATACTTAAAAGGGGCGAAAGGATTTCCCCTTTGCAAAAAAGCGCGCCCGCCAGCAAGGCTAACCCCACCGCCAAAAAAACGGGCCAAATTTTTTTGGAAAAATAATATTCCCCCCAAATCACCAGCGGATGAAACACACCAATTAATACAAAGGCGGCCGCCCCAATAACCAAACTCTGCCAATTCATTTTGTCTGCTCTCCAAATAACCAATCCCACGTTTTGGCGGAATATGCCGCTTGGGCTCCGTCTATGTGCCCCCGTCCGGCAAGGGGCCACAGATCCACTTGCACCGCTTTATTTTGGGCAAGCGCTTGCGCCATTTGTTCCGCCCGCGTAAACGGGATCACGCGGTCCTGCTCGCCGTGAATAAGCAAAAACTGTCCTTTCATTTTTGGGGCCATATCCGCACGTCCGCCTGCGCTGACCAAAACGGCTTTGTTAAAAAGACCCGGATGTTTTGCCATTAGGGAATAAACACCGCCACCACCCATAGAAACGCCCGAAATGTACACCTTATCAGCCGGAAGATGATATTCGCGTATTTTAAAGGATACCAACCGGGCCACCTGTTCTTCCACCGTGTTCCACCCACCGCGTTGCGGGGCCTGTGGCATTAGCACCAAGACCCTCTTCCCCGTTTGTTCCACATAGGTAAGGAGCGGTTTTACTGCCGGGTTCGTCAGTTGGGCGAGGTTATCCGTGCCGTTTCCACTGCGTCCGTGCAAAAGCACGACTAACGCTTCCACAGGGACCTGCGGTTTATTTTGACAGTAAGGCAAACTTCCCTCAAAGGTGTGCTGTTCCACCTGCAAGGTTTTAAGCAAAGCCGGCGAAACATCCTGCGTTGCCCGCGGAACACGCCGCTGGGCCAAGACACTCAAACTTATGATTCCCAAAAGGATTACCAATAATAATTTTTTCATCGGGGGCTCCTTGTGGTTATAGCGGACAAACGGCGGGCAAATTCGGACGCGTTATCGCCCCGATAATCTTGCAGTTCCGTTTGAATTTGCTTTTTAATTTCTTCCGCTGACGAAGTGCGCCCGTCCCGCACAAACATTTCCAACCTGTCTAATTGCAAAGTCAGCAAGGTTTCTTTTACATCATCGGGTGTTTGCGGATTATAAAACAGCAGTTCCAACATTCCCAGCAGCCGTTCCGTTTCCTTGCGTGCCAAGGCAAAATCCCCCTCTCGCCGCATTAGCCGCACAGCACCACTGCGCAAGGCGACCACAGACGATACCACCCGCGGGGTATTGGGGAACTGCCCCAAAAGTCTATCCGACAAAGACAAGGCCAACTGCAAATTCTCAAAATCTCGTGCCTGAAACTGCTGGCTATAACGCAGTTTGCGCGTCATTAGTTCTACCGCGCTTAACCCGTATTCCACCCGTTGGGGATATTTTTCGGACATACGGTTTAATAATACAACCGCATTGGGTTCCACCCCCGGGATACGCTCGCTTGCAAACAAACGCGGGTTTTCCCCCACGAGCCGTGCATAAGCATACAGATAATCCGCGTTTTGCGGCTCCTGTGCCAGCAGTTGTTTTAGCGCGTCAAAGGCTTGTCGGCGCAAGGCTTCCTCTTGGGGTAACGCGAGCAATGCCCGAACGGCCTCGTAACGGTCGGCCTTATTGTCTGCCTGTATGTAATTTTTGGCTACTGTTTGGCGCAAGGAAATAGCCTCTTTCTTTTTTCCCGCTTTTTCCAGCACCTGCGCCAGTTGATTTAAAGAAGCAGCACTCGGACGAAGGGTTTGCACCTCTCTAAATGCCTGCTCGGCTAACGCATAATTGCCCGACAATTCCGCCGTTTGGCCCACCAACTGGCTGACCTGCGCGCGCTTTTCGGGCGACACCTTCTGCTGGGTGGAAATTTCCTGATAATAAGGCATAAGCGCGCCCAAAAGGGCACTCGCGCCCGAAGAGGGCGTTTGCGTTTGTACATAAGTAAAAATTTTGGATAGGGTGGCATCGGCCGTGGCAGCATTTTGTCGGGCCAGTTTAAGGGCCTTATTCGTATTAACATATCCAATGAGTAAGGCCAACACAAAGGCCACCCCGCAAAAAGCCGCCAGCAAACTAAACAAGGCCGCCGCTGGGCTTCTTCGCCGCCATAGCACAAAACGGCGTACCCACGAGGTATGAGCCGCGTGGACGGGTTCGCTATGTAAAAAATGTTTCAAATCGTCCGCCACCTCCGCCATACTGCCGTACCGCTCCGCCGGGTTTACACGCGTGCATTTGTTGACAATCGCCGCTAAATCCGGCTCGGCACACATCAACTGCGGGATTTTCCCCGCACTTATTTTCTGTGAAATTTCCCCGTAGGAATTGCCGGCAATAAACGGCTCGCGCGTGATAAGTTCATACAAAGTAGCCCCGAAGGAATATTGGTCCGTAGCAAAGGTATTTTCAGCCCGCAATAACTTTTCAGGGGCCATATAGCGAATCGTTCCGCTACGCGGGTCTGCCGGGGTTTTACCCGGCTCGTTTGTTAGAAATGCAATACCAAAATCACTCACATAAACGTGTCCATTTTCATCAATCAGCAAATTGGCGGGTTTTATATCCCGGTGCAACACCTTACAACTGTGCGCATAGGCTAACGCTTCTGACGCTTGAAGCCCGGCTTGGACAATCTCCCGCAGATTTTTAAAGGCGTACTGGTGCAACCCGGTGCCACGGATAAGTTCCATAGCGTAGTAACACCGTTGGGGCGTACACTTGGCGCTCAACACCTGCACGATGTTAGGATGATGCAAACGGGCAATAATCAGGGCTTCATTTTCAAACTGTTTGCGTTGCTCCTCGTCTGTTACAAAGTTGCGAGACAACAGTTTAACGGCTACCCGGCGGTTAAGCGACACCTGCAAGGCTTCGTACACTACTCCCATACCACCCGCGCCGATTTTGGTAAGCAGGCGGTAATCGTCCAACTGCTCCTGCTCGGGAGGCGTTTCCGGTTTAGGATGTAATTTTTCTAATTCTTGCGACAGCGGCAACACCTGGGCCAACCGCTGGGCATATTGCGGGTAGCGCTTTTGGTAATCGGACACCTGCGGGGATAAGCCCTTTTGGCACTCGTCTAAAAACTGGGCAACGACTTCTTCAAAACTCATAAGCCAAACCCCGACAGTTCCGCGGCCTTTGTACGCAACCGCTCCAACGCACGGACATAGCGGATACTGGCCGTTTTGGGCGTAATTTTAAGTACGGCCGCGCAATCAGCATTGGACATCCCGTCAAAATGACGGAGTTCCAAAATTTGTCTGTCATTTTCGGATAAATGTTCCAATACCGTTTGCAACAGGCCGTACCTTTCTTGGCGCGTTAATTTGGAAAGCGGGCTCGTCAAAGTATCTGCAAACATATTCCAATTTACCTGCGCCGCCGTGGCGGTAGTATCCCCACCTACGCAAAGTTCCTTAAAAGCGTCCCGCTTTTGCGCCTGTAAATGCTTACGTTCCAAGTCGGATAAGGTTTGAAAGAGCAGTTTACGCAACTTGCAATACACGGGCACCTCGGGGTTGGCTTCAAAATAATTTAGTCTTTTACAAGCCGCCAAAAAGGTTTCTTGCACTACATCGTCCGGCGTTACCCGCTGTGCCAGTACCGGATTTAAATGCTGGGTAGCCAAACGAACTAATTGCGTATGAAATTCTATAAAAGCCTGCTCAATCAAACGGTTATCCATAAATACCTCTTGCAGAAATTTTACAAGTTTTTAATGCTTTTTTCCGCTACTCTTTTTAGATTTAGCCGCAGAAGCCTTTTGCTGGGCGGAAGCACGCTTGTTATCTGCCTGTTCGCGGCGGTTGTCTTTCTTTTCGTCGGCGATATTGCGCTTTTGCTCTAATTTTTCCACCTTTTTATCGTGGCTGGCCTGCATATGTGCGCGGGCTTCGTCGCTTTTTGCATTGGCCAGGCGCGCCTCATATTTGGCTTCGCGCTGGGCGTCGCCCGCTTCACGTTTGGCTTCTATTTTAGCGTCCGTCGCTTCGCGTTTGGCGGCTAATTGCTCATCCGTCAAATGTGTTTTTTCACCCGTTTTGCCAAGGGCCTTTTTGGCTTTATGAGCCTTGGGGGCTTTTTCCTTCTTGGGACTCTTCTGCCGTCCGTTTTTAAGTCCTTCTTTGGCCCCCTCTTTCAACCCGTTTTTGGTCCCGTCCTTTAAGCCACCGGCAAGGCCATTTTTAGCCCCATCCTTTAAACCATCCGCCAAACCGTTTTTAAGGCCTTGTACCGGGGTTGTCGCGTCCTGCGCGCAGAGCGGCACAGCAGTCAACGCAAATAAACTTATTACAAATAAATTAATGATGTTTTTCATATTTTTATCCTCTTTCATACCAAGCGCAAGGCCCGAAGGCCCTGCGCTCTAATTTTATTTTTTGTCTCCGTTTTTCTTACCGTTTTTAAGCCCATTTTTAAGGCCGTTTTTGAGCCCGTTCTTGGCTCCGTTTTTAAGGCCATTTTTAAGCCCGGCTTTGGGTCCGTTTTTTAAACCTTCCGCCAGTGTTCCGCGGGTTTTGGCTCCTTGGGCAAATACGCTTGGCGCAAACGCCCCAAACATAAAGGTTCCGGCCAATACAAATACCAGTAATTTTTTCATACTAATTCTCCTTTTTTGCAATGTTTGAACTTTCGGTTCTACCAGTAAGAACGCAAAAAGTTTTAAAAATCTACACGCCCTTTTAAAAATTACTTTTACCGCCCGTTTTTGATACCATATATATATGGCTAAATTAAAAACAATTTTCTTTGGCACGCCCGATTTGTCCGTGCCGTATTTGGATTTACTGCACCAACTCACCGATGTGCAACTCGTTGTTACGCAGGCCGACCGGCCCCGCGGGCGCGGGATGGTAATTACCCCCTGCCCGGTAAAACAGCGCGCGCTGGAACTGAATTTACCCGTTTTGTCTCCCGAAAAATTAAAGGACGGTTTTGACAAAATAGCCGCCGTGCCCTTTGATTTGGGCGTAGCGGTGGCGTATGGAAAAATCTTCCGTCCCAATTTTTTGGCCCTGCCGAAACTGGGCATTTTAAATGTGCACTTTTCGCTCCTGCCCAAACTGCGCGGCGCGGCGCCCGTCCAACAGGCCTTAATCCAAGGCTACACGCACACGGGCATTTCCGTCTTTTGGATTCGCCCCGGTATGGACGACGGTCCGCTCTTTCTGCAAAAGGAAACCGACATTTTGCCGCAAGACAATGCCCAAACCCTGTTTGAAAAATTAATTCCGCTCGGCCTGGACGGTTTAAAGGAGTGTTTGGAGCAAATTGAAAAGGGCCATATGGTGCAAACTCCGCAAGAAGGCGAGCCGACCGTGGCCCCAATGCTGGAAAAAGAGGACGCGCTTTTGCGCCCTGAACTCTTGACCGCCGACGAACTAAACAACCGTGCGCGCGGCCTGGCCTGCGGCCCCAAACCCAAAGTTCCCTTTACGCACAACGGCAAAACGGAGTGGCTGCAAGTGGTACGCACCGAACTGGGCGACAACACTTCAAACGAACCCGCGGGCACCGTGCTATTCATTGAAAGAAACCGGGGAATTTTAGTAAAATGTAAAGAAGGAAGTATTTGGTTAAACGAAGTACACCCCGCAGGCAAAAAACCAATGGCGGCCGACGCCTTTGCCAACGGGCGCGGCTTAAAAGCGCACGACGGGGCATTTAGAGAATAACGTGAGCAACGAACAGAATTTTGATGATTTTTTAAAGAAAACCAATAAAAACCACCGCACCAAATGGATTGTGGCGGGGCTTATTGTGGTGTTCTTTCTTGCGCTGATTTTTATATCGGCGGATTGGGTGCTGGGCGCCTTAGTGCACACCCGCAAGGAAGTTACCGTACCTGATTTAACCAAAAAATCCGTTACGCAGGCTCTTGGCTTGCTCGCGTCCAACAATTTGGCTTTAAAGCAAGCGGGCGTGGAGTTTGCCAAAGAGGTCGCTCCGGGTTCCGTTTTGCGTCAGTTGCCCTCTGCGGGTTCTACCGTGCGCGAAGGGCGCGTTATCCGTGTGTGGATTAGCCAAGGGGACGAAATGGTTTTCGTGCCCAACACCGTCGGCACCGATTTAAGAAGCGCCCAACTGGCCGTGCGCCAAGCGGGGCTTTTGGTTGACAAAGTGGATAACGCCTATTCGCTTACTTACGAAAAGGGCCTCATCGTTGCCCAAACCCCCAAGGCGGACAGTATGGTGCAAAAAGGCGACAAGGTTTCCCTCGTGCTTTCTAACGGTGCCCCGCCTGCCAGCGTAATTTTGGTCCCCAACTTTAAGAGCAAAAAACTCTCCGAAGCCACCCTGTGGGCCAGTGCGCAAAACATCAATTTAATTATTAAAGAAGATTCTAAATCCGTCTTCCCCAACGGTACGGTTGCCGCACAAAATCCGTCGGCGGATAACCAAATCGCCCCCGGCGCCAACTTGGAAGTTACGGTCAGCCGCCGACAAGCGGGCGACGATGAAAAATCGTACCACCTGCATTATGAAATGCCGCAAGGCAAAAACGCCAGCCGCGTGCGCGTAGTGCTGGAACAAGGTGATATAGAGAACGAAATTTTGAACGAAACGCGCCAGCCGGGCTCCAAAATTGACCTGGAAGTACCGTTTGCGGACAGAGCCACTTTGCGGGTGTTTGTGGACGGGGTTTTAGTGCGCGAAAGAGAACTGCAATGATAAAAATTTCCAAAATGCCCTCCGCAAATGGTAAAATATCTGTTGCGCCCTCTATCCTGTCGGCCGATTTGTGGCAGTTGGGTAGAGACGTCCTCGCCGTACAGAAGGCCGGGGCGGATTGGTTGCACGTGGATATTATGGACGGGCACTTTGTACCCAATTTAAGTTTTGGGCCGTCCGTTGTAAGTTCTTTGAAAGGAAAAACAGATTTACCGTTAGATACCCATTTAATGGTAGAAAACCCGATGTTGTTTGTAGAACCCTTTGCCAAGGCGGGGGCGGACTTGCTCACCGTGCATATTGAAGCAAAGGACGAAATTGCAGAAACGCTTAAACTGATTAAAAGTTTTGGCGTAAAAACGGGTTTATCCATTAAGCCCGACACCGACCCGGAACTTATTGCTCCGCTTACGGATTTGTTGGATTTAGTATTAGTAATGACCGTGTACCCCGGCTTCGGCGGGCAAGCATTTTTGCCCGGCAGCGAAGACCAAATTAAACGGGTGCGCCAAATTATCGCCGCTTCCGGCAAGGCAATTTGGCTGGAAGTGGATGGCGGCATTAACGCGCAAACAGCCCCCCGCGCCATAAAGGCTGGGGCAGATGCGCTCGTCGCCGGCAGTGCAATTTTTAAAGCCGCGGACCCTGTATTGGCCCTCAACCAAATCAGACAGGCGGCCCCGGACATTTAATTACAGTCTTTTACCTCGTGTAAAAGCATACAAGGAGAGTCATAATGGCAGTAGTTATCAGATTACAGAGAGTCGGCAAAAAAGCCCAAGCCCAGTACAGAGTAGTGGCGATTGAAAAATCTTCCGCCGTGGGCAAGGAAGCCAAAGAAGTGTTGGGCCAGTATCACCCCTGCAACCCGAACGTGGCCGAACAAGTCAAACTGAATATGCCCAGAGTGGAATATTGGATGAAAGTGGGTGCTAAACCCTCTGAAACCGTCGCGAACTTGATTAAAAAAGCCAGCGCCAAATAATCCCCGCGAGGCATTATGAAAGAATTGGCCACTCTGCTTTTGAAATCTCTTTCCTCCACGCCCGATAATGTGGTAGTGGAAGAAAAGGTTGAGCAGAACAAAGTTTATCTGTCCACCAAGGTGGACGCCGCCGACAAAGGTAAAGTGATTGGGAAAGACGGCTGCATCATCAAAGCGGTGAGAACCGTTTTAAACGCCGCGGCCGCCAAACAGAACAAAAAAGTTACCTTAAAGTTGGAAGATTAATGAAAATAGACGTTATCACCGCTTTTGAAGAAATGATAGACCAAACGCTATCCCACAGTATTGTGGGGCGGGCGCGCAAGGCGGGGATAATAAAATTGGGTACGCTTTCCCCCCGGCAGTTTGCCGAGGATAAGCATAAAACCATAGACGACAGGCCCTACGGCGGCGGCCCGGGGATGCTGATGAAAGCGGAACCGCTTTATCAAGCCATTTCCAAACTGCGCAAAAAGACCTCGTACGTCATTTTAACCAGTCCGCGCGGGCAAGTTTTTAACCAGCAGTTGGCTAAAAAACTGGCCAAAAAACGCCACCTGATTGTTGTGTGCGGGCATTACGAAGGGATTGACGCAAGAATATATCCCGAGGTGGATTTAGAGGTGTCGCTTGGCGACTACATTTTAACGGGCGGAGAATTGGCCGCCTGCGTGATGATAGACGCCATTACCCGATTGCAACGGGGCACCTTTAAAAAAGAGGACGTAACGTCTTTGGAGTCGTTTGAAGGGCATTTGTTGGAAGCCCCGCAATATACGCGCCCGGAAGTTTGGCGCGGGCGGAAGGTTCCGGCGGTGCTGTTAAACGGTAACCATAAAGAAATTGAAGCGTGGAAACACGAACAAGCATTACAGATTACAAAACAGTTAAGACCCGATTTGCTTGAAACCGCCTCTCAAAAGTCAAAAAAGGTCCAAAAGAAAAAAACGATTCGGAGGAAGTAAGTTTTATGAATATCAACGAAATTAAACACAATCTTAAAACCAATGTACCGGTTTTCAAAGCCGGCGACACCGTCAGAGTAAAAGTAAAAGTTGTTGAAGGCGACAACGAAAGACTCCAAGCCTTTGACGGCGTGGTTATCGCCCGCAGAGGAAGCGGCATCAGCGAAACGTTCACCGTACGCAAAATCTCTTTCGGCGTAGGCGTGGAACGCATTTTCCCGGTGCACTCCCCCCGCGTGGACAGCATTGAAGTCCTCAAAGTGGGCAAGGTAAGAAGAGCCAAACTCAACTACCTCACCAAACTCTCCGGTAAAGCCGCCCGCTTGCAGGAAGTTAAAAAAGTGGTGTCCGCCGACGCTGCTGCCGAAACTCCGGCCGCCGCTGAAACGGCCCAAGAGGCGAAATAGTTATCCAAACGGAATAACAAACTCCGAACATACCCCTGCGGTTACTAGTCCCGCAGGGGTTTCTTTTTGCCATAAAAAACCCGGGGAAGTTCTTGCCCCGGGCTATTTTAAACAACTTACCACAACTGTTTATATTCGTATTCTCCTGTGTCTTGGCATTGTCTTTCCTGCCATCGGCAATAACCCGAGTCATGCGGTGAACTAGTTGTACATCCCATACGACAATCACAAGTATCCCCCAAAGTTTCACACCCACTTGTTTTACAACAAGCATCATTAATTCCCCCCTCATCATTATATGTGCGAATTTGAACCCACTTATACAACTTTTGATAGCACACCGTATCTGTTTTAGAGGCGGACGGGCAGCACTCGCTCTTATGGCTTGCCTTATAGGTAGCATTGGAACAATCGCCCGTGGACGGAGTAGTTCCCCCGCAACCCGCCAAGGCCAAAAGTTTTACCTTTTGGTTATCACTCGTTACGCGCTCTTCCCATTTTAACGTGCAGTTGCTAAGTGCCGCCCCTGTATTCACGTGCGAAGATGTCGGCTGCGGAATATCATTTCCCGCTAACGTAAATCCGTCGGTCGTCGCGCCGTCATAAAGGCTCGCGTCCTCCGAACCACTGACAGATAATTTATTAGCGCGCAGAGTTGCCGCCTTTTGTTTTAAGCGGTTTACCGCATTTAACGTAGAAATATACGAATCGTTTTTAACCGTTGTTTGCCCGCCATTTACATACACGTTATTCAAAAGTGCACTAGGCATACCGCTGTTTACGGACTGATAACCGTTATAAGTATTGGCATTGCTTCCGTGAATAGCCGTGTTCGGCATATCCAAAGTAGAACCCGACGCACCCACTACGGCGGGAACATCATAATTTAAATTAGGCGAACTTACACTCACGGTACCGCCAGAGCGAACCGTCATTGTATTACTTTCAATACCGCCCTTTAAATTGGCCTTATCGGCCACCTTTAAATAGATGTAATCACCCATACGCGACGGGTTATACGACACCGCGGAAATGATTTCCGCCGGGGCATTTACCGCCACACACAACAAAACGGCTACTAAAAAATGTTTCATTTTTTCTCCTTGTTAA
>NZ_DJOA01000011.1:0-10870 GCF_002437085.1 Candidatus Avelusimicrobium stercoris
GGGCGGTGAAGCCCGCAGCATTGTGTTGGAAGGGGCTATTAAAACCGGTAAAGACGGCCGCGCTGATTTGGCTTTGGGCAACCAGTTTAGAGATAACCTCGTGCAACAGCCCAATTTCAAAAAAATCTGCGGCGAAAAAGCCAACATCCGCTATCCGAACGTAGCGGGTACGTCGGGCGGTAACTCGTCCAGAAGCGGCGATTCTTCTGCCGCTACCGGCACGGAAACCAGTTTCGTATTCACCTGCGGACGTCAGCAGCAGGAAGGAGGTCGCTAATTATGGCAGCAGATATGAAGGAAAAAGCGGCTAAAATGCAGGAAAACCTGAAAAAGGGTTTCCAAGACATCCAAACGGTGGCGCAGGAAGGGAACGTAAAACTCTTCGTCAAACAGTTTGTAGCGGTGCTCGTGGTATTTTTGCTGTTGCGCTATGCCAACGGTAAATTTGACGAAAAAATCCGCAACTATAACGGACAAGTGGATGCTATCCGCGTCCAGCAGACCAGCGAACAGGAATACCAGGCTAACAAGACAAAACTTTTGTCCTTGGAGCCGAAATTCCCGGACATTGAGTCTAAAAACGAGTGGTTGCTCAGCCAGATTTTGGGCATTTTCAAGGCTGCTAACGTAACGCCCCAAATTGAGGGCCAGCAGACCGAAGATACCAGCAACTCTACCTTTGTGGCCGCTTCTTTGCGGGTAAACAGCGAAATGGGTTTTACGCCGTTTGCCGAGTTCTTGGCGGGCATTGAAAACTTGGACGAATATATTAAAGTTACCGAGTTTTCCATTGCCAAACAGCAGGAAGCCAGCAAATTGGGTGTAAATAAAGTGTCTATGCGCTTTAACACCATTTTCCCGAAGGAAAAAATTGCTAAGGGTCTCTTTAAAGATTATGATAAAATAATCAAAGAGCAGCAGGCCCAAAAAGCCTCCAAGAGAAAGGGGGGTAAAAAATAATGAAGAAACTCATTTGTTTATTTACACTTTTGGCTTTTGTCTGTGTGCCGTTTGCGCAGGCGCAAAAGAACGCCCGCAAAGGTCGCCGTGCCGCCAAAAAAGATATGACGGGTACGGTCGCCCCGCAAGCGCAAAAGGCCTTGGCCGCGCAGGCGGATGTGTCTGTGGAAACCTTGCCGCAAGAGGCTCCCGCCGCCGTGCCTACGGCAATGCCGGAAGGCGCACAACCTGTGCCGCCTGCTGTGGGTGAAGCCCCGGTGGCTCCGGCCCAAGAAGGGGAAGGCTTTGTGGCTCCGCGTGAGGAAGTGGCCGAACACCCCGAAGAAGCCGCGGCCCCGCGCGTGGTGTATAACCCCAAATCCCGCCGCGACCCGACCTTGTCGCCCGACGACTTTTTGCTCTTGCAATACCGCGAGCAGCAGCGCTTGGCCGCTTTGGAAGCGGAACGCCAGCGCAAATTGGCCGAAGAAAGACGCAAACGCGAGGAAGAGGAACGCTTGCGCCAGTTGGAACTCGCCCGCATTAAAGACCCGACCCGCGAGGTGAGAAACCGCATTAAAATCGGCGGTATTATCGGCCAGGAAGTGTTTATCGGCAGTAAGATTTACACCGTAGGTAAGAGCATTTACGGCGCGCGGATTGTGGAAGTCCGCCCCGATTCCGTAGTGTTTTCTTACAAGGGGCATAAATTTGTTCGTAAAATGAAGTTGTAATCAAATCATTTAGGAAAAATTATAGGAGGATAGATGACAAATCGTTTAGCAGTTGCGCTGGCGTGTGTGGCGGTTGTGAGTTTGGGTGGCAATGCTTTTGCCCAGAAATCCCGGCAATCCCTGCCTAGCGACAACACTATCGCTGTAACAGAAGATACGACGGTAAAGTTGAATGGCGAAACCGATCTGTACAAAGAAACCGAAGAACCCTCTCCTTTGGACCGCAAGGTGTCTATTCGCGTTTCTAACGTACCGATAGCGGCGTTCTTGAACAGTATCACGACGCAAGCCAAAATCAACTTTATTATGAGCGAGGAATTCGCCAATAAAAAAGTAACGGCTTCGCTGACGCGTGTAACGGTGCGTGAAGCGTTGGATACGCTTTTGCGCGTGCAAGGGTTGGCTTATCAGCGCATCGGCAAGAGCGACAGTTACGTTGTAACCAAACGCTCCAATGATGCCCCGGATACGATTACTAAGATTTATACCCTTAGTTACATTTCCCTGCAAGGTGTTGGTTCCGCGCAAAGCGAACTCAATAGCATTATGCCGCAGGACGTATCTTCCAGCAGTTCTTCCAGTTCGTCCGATTCTACCGGGTTGAACTTGGGAAGTTCCTCCTCCGGTACGGGTTCCGACTCTTACAGCGGCGGTGCTGAAATTACGGCGATTGTAAAGAGTATGCTCTCCCCCGTGGGTAAAATTGCCGTGGATCCCCGCACGAATAAGTTGATTATTACCGACGTGGCCGAAGTCTTCCCGCAAGTGGAAAACATCTTGGCTGAGTTGGATATTAAACCCCCGCAAATTTTGATTGAAGCGCAAATTGTGGAAGTCAGCAAGACGAGCGGTTTGAGCCTCGGCTTTGAATACGGCGGAAGCGATGGCGCGATGGTGTCTATGACCGGGCCCAAACGCAAAGTGGACTTGGAATACATTAAAGGCCAAGGCGTGAAAGGCTGGAACTATATCTTCCCGAGCAAGGACCAGTTGAATAGCGATTCTTCCTCCGGCTCTGGTTCCGGTTCTTCGTCCTCTTCTTCCAGCGACGAAGGCGAAGATGAAGGCGGTTTGTTGGACTTCTCGGCCTTTAACATTGTGCTGAAAAGTTTGTTGACCCGCGGTGAAGCCAAATATTTGGGTAAACCGAAAGTGGTAACCTTGAACAACAAAACGGCCACCATCACCACCTCTACGGACGCCACTGTCGGCCAGACGATGAGCCAATCCGGCAGCAGTTCCGGTGAAGGGATGACCACCACCTCTGCGGAAAGAAAACGCGTCGGTCTTACCTTGCAGGTTACCCCGCAGGTAAACCGCGAAGGCTATGTAACGCTCTATGTTCAGCCCTCGTATTCCGACTTGGTGAGTTCCGGCTTTGACTTTTCCAAAGATACCACCACCCGCGCGGCCTCTACCTTGGTCCGCGTGAAAAACGGCCAAACGGTCGTTATCGGCGGTCTGCTCACCTCGCGTGAAACGGACCAGACCCGCAAAGTACCGCTCTTGGGCGATATCCCGTTGTTGGGCTGGCTGTTTACGAGCAAGACCAAATCTAAAAGTACCACCGACTTGGTCATCTTCATTACCCCGACCATTTTGGCGGAATAGTTAATATCTTTAACCTGCCCCCGGTTCCTGCCGGGGGCGGGCAGTATCAAAAGCAACCAATACAGAGGATTAGGAAATGGCAAAACAGTTAAGTGAGATTTTGGTAGAACAAGGCACGTTAAACGAAGAACAAGTCAAACGCGCGATGTTGTTCTCCAAACAAAACAACGTAACGTTCCCAGAGGCTGTAATAAAATTCGGCTTTGCATCTGAGGAAAAAGTAACGGCGGCGCTCTCCAAACATTTTGCGGTTCCCTACGCTTCTAAAGAAAACGGCATTTTGGTGCCGGAAAAAGAGCAGAATTTGCAGGAAATCATCCCTGAAAAATTTGCCCGCGAAAATATGGTTATCCCGCTGTTCGTGGAGGACGACTCCCTCGCCGTAGCGGTGCTGGACCCGACGAACGTATTCTTGCTGGAAAACATCAAAATGATGTCCGGCAAGCAAGTGCAACCCTTTTTAGCCAGCAAAAGCCAACTTTTAAACGTAATTGATAACTTCTACTCCAACAAAAACCTGTTGGAAGAAGTAATGAACGAAGCCGCCAAACCGCAGGTAGAAGTTTCCGGCGAAGACAGCGACGACGATGTGGATGTGTCCGGCTTCTTGGACCTGGATAAGGTTTCACCAAACGCTTCGCAGTACGTAAAGCAGGTAAACGCTATTTTGCGCCAGGCCATTACGGAACGTACGTCTGATATTCACTTGGAACTGTTTGATGCGCGCGTGAGTTTGCGCTTCCGTATTGACGGTTCCTTGTACGAACGCACGGCCCCGGCCAAAGAATCCGTAAACGCTATTATTTCCCGTATTAAAATTTTGTCCAAATTGGACATCGCGGAAAAACGCTTGCCGCAGGACGGCAGTTTTACTATCCGCTACCAAAACCGCTCCATTGAAGTCCGTGTATCTGTCTGTCCGACGGTATATGGCGAAAAACTGGTGCTTCGTATCTTGGATAAAGGTACGAGCGAAATGAACGTGGATAAACTGGGCTTTGAACCGGACCAGAAAAAAGCGTTCTTGGACGCGGCCAACTTGCCCCACGGGCTGATTTTCTTGACGGGGCCTACGGGTTCCGGTAAATCTACCACCTTAAACGCGGTACTTACCACTATCCGCACGCCCGAGTTAAACTTTATGACGCTGGAAGACCCTGTGGAATACAAACTGGCTGGTATCAGCCAAGTACAGGTAAAGCCGGCCATTGGCCTTACGTTTGCGGCGGGTTTGCGTTCATTCTTGCGTCAGGACCCGGACGTAATTCTGGTGGGGGAAGTCCGCGATAACGAAACCGCCGAAGCCTGCTTGAAAGCGGCCTTAACCGGCCACTTGGTGCTTTCCACGCTACACACCAACGAAGCCTTGGGCGCCGTGCCCCGTTTGATTGATATGGGTATGGAACCTTTCTTGCTCGCGTCTTCCTTGGCGTTGGTGGCGGCGCAGCGCTTGGTGCGTATTTTGTGCCCGTACTGCAAGGTCCCGCACATCCCGGATCCGGCCACCTTACAGCGTATTATCAAGGAAGGCCATTTGAATCCGCGCGACCAAAACTCTTGGACGTTCTTTAAAGCGGTCGGCTGCCCCAAGTGCTTCGGCACCGGGTTTATGGGCCGCCGCGCTATTTACGAAGTATATCGTATGACGGAGGAAATGCGTAACATTATTTACAAAACGCAGGACCTCGTGGAATTAAAACGGGCGGCGGAACGTTCCGGCTCGCTCAACCTGCGTGCAAACGGGTGGCATAAAGTTATCCGTGGGCAAACGACGGTAGATGAAATTTTGAGTATTACGACATCAGACGAATAATAGAGGGTTTATGCAAAAATATACTTATACAGTCAGAGATGGCAACGGTAAAACCATTAAGGGTTCCGTATCGGCAGATAACCGGGAAAAAGTAATTCTCGCCCTGCAAAACAAAGGCTATTTGGTGTTGGATGTACAGGAAGGAAGCGGCGGCCTTTTTGGCGGCGGCGGTTCCTCCAAAAAGAAAGGCGGCAAGGTCCCCGGCCACGTTTTGGCGTTCTTCGCGGAACAGTTATCCACGCTGATTGCCGGCGGTGTGCCGCTGGTGCGCGCGGTATCGCTGCTCGGTGAATACGCTTCCAACCCCACCTTGGGCTATGTGCTTACGCAGGTAGCCAAGGATATTGCGGGCGGGCAGTCCTTGCACTCGGCCCTTGCCCAGCACCCCAAAACGTTCAGCCACATTTGGCTCTCCTTGGTGCAGGCGGGCGAAGTGGGCGGTCAGTTAGCCGATACCTTGATGCAGATTTCGCTCTACACCAAAACGCAGGAAGGGATGAAGAGCAAAATCATCACGGCTGTAACGTATCCGGCTATCTTGATGTTAGCCTCTGTCGGCGTGCTTATTTACTTTATTTTGGGCATCGTGCCGACCTTTGCGCAAATCTTTAAGGACTTTAACATTGACTTGCCGATGATTACGGTCGTCGTCTTAAATGTGTCCAGTTTGCTGATTAACAACGGTATTTTGATTATCGTGTCCGCGATTGCCCTGTTTGTGGCGTTCCGCTTCTACATCAAAACCGTGGACGGCAAAAAACGCTGGCACGCATTTTTAATTTCTATGCCGCTGTTCGGAAACTTTCTTAAAAACATTTACTACGACCGGATGCTTTCTACGCTGTGCACCTTGCTTAAAAGCGGTGTAACCATTTTGAATGCTATCTTGGTATTGGAAGAATCCTTTGACGGTAACGTCATTATCCAAAACGCCTTGAAGCACGTCCGCACGGAAGTGGCGGCCGGTAAAGCCATTTCCGAATCGTTCCGCGCTACGGGCGTTTTTCCGGGCTTAATGACGGAAATGATGCTGATGGGTGAAGAATCTGGTAAACTCCCCAGCATTATCGGCACGCTTTCCAAATTCTACGCTGATAACGTGGACCAGTTTATTGCCCGTTTCTCCGCGGTTATTGACCCTATCTTAATCTGCGGCGTCGGTGCGCTTATCGGTATCATTGTGGCTTCTATTTTCTTGCCTATCTTTAAATTGTCCCAAATCGGCGGCAACTAATCGGGGGAAAATATGAAGAAAGGTTTTACATTGCTTGAAGTGCTTATTGTAGTGGTGATTGCGGTGTCCGTTGCGGTGTTTGCCGTGCCGGCCTATAAAAAAACGCAAGATAAAAACCGCTACTTGGCGGCCCAAGGCGTACTTATGGATTTGGGCAACGGCCTGCGCACCTTGCAGGCGGAAGGGTATGCCTTTCCGACATCGGCCCAGCAGGTAACTTCCTCTAATATGAGCGGTACGCTGGGTACGGATGTGGAGGTAACCAATTCCAACTACCAAAAGGCCTTGGTGGTGCGCAAATATATGTCGCCTATTCCGTTTGATAACACCATCACCAGTGTTTATAAGGGCTACAAGTTTTATGCCTGCCCGGTGAATACGGCTACCACTACCGCGTGTTGCAATAACAACGCGGGCGTAGTGGCCTGTATGGAAGACAGCACCTTTGAATCTGTGGCGGCCAGTCCGACGGCAGGCCAATATTACGGGGCAACTTTCTTGCGCAGCGGCACCATCAAGCGTATTCCCAAAAACTAAACTTGACAAAGGGGCAAAACTGCGCAATACTGTATTAATGGGGAGTTTTATGAAGAGAAATGGTTTTACCTTAATTGAACTTTTAATTGCGGCTACGATTATCGGCATTTTGGCGGTGTTTGCTACGGTGGCTTACCGCAACAGCGCCTCGGATGCGCGCGCGGCCAGCGCCAAGGCCTACGCCAACGCCCTCGCCCAGGCGGCCCAGCGGTATTTGCTGGACCCGTCGGCCTGTTATTCGTCCAACGTCGCTATTACCTCTACCCCAACGGTAGGAGCCTTGGTGCAATGCGGCCTGTTGGAAACGGACCGCTCTGGCGATAACTCGGAATATTTTTCCTATGCGTTAAATACGTCCGATTCCTCTTGCTTTGTAAAAATGACCCCCAAATCGGCTTATTTAGGCAAACTTTCGGATCGCTATAAAAGGTATTCTTATTGTGTGTCCGACGCCGGAGTGGGCGTGGAAAGTTTTTAGGAGCCTTTATGACGAATAAAAAAGGTTTTACGTTAATGGAAATTTTGGCGGTGCTGCTGGTTATTGCCGTAGTGGTGTCTATGGCGGTGCCGGTGTTGCGTTCGGTGCGCTACGAGGTAAAAAACAGCCAAGCCAAAACCGCCGCCCATAAATTGGCCCAGGCCGTGCGTGCTTATTATCAGGTCAGCCGCGGCGGGGTGCCCAAGGGCCAATCCTTTACGCCCACGGTGGACGCCGATAAAAACAATGTAGTTTTGGCTGCGGCATCCGATTGTGTGGCCCCGTCCGAAACGGGTATTCCGCTTCAAAAAACCACGGGCACGGTGGAAATCAAACAGTTGTTTGCGTGCGGTTATTTGTCGTTTAAAGATTTTATTAGTTTACCTTATACCTTTACGGTGTGCGACCCGCGCCCGGGGCAAGTGCCTAATGAAACTTGCCGCTTGACCGAAGCCACGGGCACCAATACCCCTATTGTAGTAGTAAAGGGGGCGGACGGTTCCGGCGATAAATATGACGTAAGCAAAAACAGTGCTTACCATATTTATGTGGACCAGTCTATGAAGGCAAAGGATTCCTCCAAGTAGGAGTATATTATGGTGCAATTTTTAAAACGTGTTTTAACTAAAAAGAAAGGTGTAACCATTTTGGAAGGCTTGATTGCCTTGGGGCTACTGGCACTGGTGGCGGCGGGAACCTTTGGCGTGTTACTTTCTGTGGCGCGCAAATCGGGTGCGCCGGATATCCGCGAGGAAATGGTGCTTGCAGTGGAACGTGCCAACGACCTGTTGCAAATGTATCCGTCGGAGGATATGAGCGACAGCAAACTGTACGAACAATACGCTAACGGTATGTGCGGCGGGAGTTTGATTCCCTCGGATGTGCGCATTTCGGACAGCGCTCCTCTGTCGCTTGGTACGCATAACATCAAGTGTATGTTACCGCCCTTGTGCGATTACAGCAATTCCAGTTTTACTTATACGGTGGAGAAATTCAGTTTCACTACGCCCCCTTACAGTGCAGACAATATGGTAACGGGTTACTCGGAACCAAAGGGCCACCAAGTTACCTTTAATATTACTTGCAACGGGTTTACGTTATGACGAACAAAAAGGGTTTTACCTTAACTGAAATTTTGTTAGCGGTGATGATTGTAGGTATCATCGGTGTGGCGCTTGCTTCCTTGACGACGGCCGCCTCGCGCGAATCGGGCGTAGGCCGCAGTAAAGTAATGCTGCGCAACAACCTGTCCATTGCCTTGCGCCAATTGCGCCAAGATGTGCAGGAATCCACCCGCGTGCTTTATGTCCGCGGAAAAATTGACAGCGCTACGGCCGGAACGGCAATCCCGCTTTTATCCTTGGCTAAAAACGAGGATATTGATGGAAACGCCATTGGTGCGGGTAATTCTTACATTACTTATTGTTTTGTGCCGGGCAGTAAAAAGGTCGCTCCGGACAAAAAAGCCCTCTCGGGCGGAACGATTTACCGCCACGAAGGGACGGTATCTTGGAGCGGAAGCGCGCCGTCTTGCAGTTATAATGCCAATACGGATGTGTTCCTTTATAACGTAAAATTTATTCCGCCGATTGGTTCCTCCGGCTCTGATACTTATTACCCGGTGCCGTTCTTTGGGCCGGAAACGTATAGCGTAAAGGATACCAGCGCGTCGGCCGTTTCCGTGCGCCGCAAGGATTTGGGCAGTATTTTACAGGTGCGTTTGATTACTGAATTGGACAGCACCCCGGTAGTGAACGACGCTGTGGAACAAATTTTTATGTTGCCTAACGGTTACAGAGTAAAGGCATAAGGGGTCTTATATGATTTTGAAAAATAAAAAAGGTGCGGCTTTATTGCAAGTCTTGTTGGTTACCGTTATTTTGGCGGGTATGGCGACGATGCTCCTGCGCGCCAGTTTGTCCCGCACGACCGCCGCGCGCAAAACGCGCCGCACGGTTTCTGCGCAGATGCTGGTAAACTCTTGTATGGCGCAAATAAACAGTATGTGGGCCGCCAAAAGCCCCGAAATGTTCGCGCGCGATATGAACCAGTGCATTATGTATTGCAAGGACGCTTCCACGGGTACCTGCCCTACCGCCCAAGTAGAAAAAACATACAAATGCAATATTTCGCTTAACGGGCAAACCTATACCGTTACCGCGGCGTTTGACTCTACGGGTACCGACGCTATAATGCAGGATAACAAGTGTAAACTGACCTATACGATTGATTCCAGTGTGGACGTAATGTAAGCGGTGGTGGGGTATGAGAGCAATTGTTATTTTAGTGGTGGCTTGTTTGGCTGTGGTTCCGGCGTATGCCCAGCGGGTTTCGGTGCAGAACCAGCCTGCCCCTGTGGTGGTGGACGAGCCCGATTCCAATATAGACTTATTAAAGCAATCTATTGAGGCTTCCCAGCCGGCGGTTTCGGCCCCTAAAACGGCGGCTCCTGCGGCAAAAACACCTGCCCCGGCAGTAACAGCGAATACCCCGACCGCAACGGCTCCGGCCAATTCCGCCAATACCTTGGATATGCCGCTTTCTATGGGCGGTACGGTAACGTCGGTGCAAACCTCGGTGGCTCCGGCTAAAAAAACGCTTTCTCCGGCCGCGGCTAAACGCGTGCAGGCCGCTAAATCCAAACGCCGCACCGCGGCCCAAACCAACACGGCTAAAAAAGCCGCTTCCCCGCAAAAGGCCGTAAAACCCACGCAACTAGAAAAAGATATTGAAAAAAATAACGCTCTGTTGCCGCCCGGCGAACAGGCCGCAAACGAAGCCGAAGCGGAAAATACCGAAGAAGAATCCAGCGAAGAAGCCGCCGCCGACGCGGAACTGGAATACGCGGTGCGTATGTTGGAAAAATCCAAAGAGGCCGCCGAATCCGCCGGACGGAAAATCCCGGCGCCCGCCTCCCAAAACCGCCCGAACAAGGTTCCCGCGCCCAATAAAAAATTTAACCCCAATGCCTTCCGCCCCGGCGTAACGTGGGTGCCGTCGCAAAGTACGCACTTTGAAATTTATACCCAAAAACGCACAGGCAGCGGGATTAGTTCGTCCAATATGTCTATGACGTTTGAAAACGCCTACCAAACCTTGCGCCGCTTTATTCCGTGGATGATGTCCGGTAAGGTGCGCGTGTTTGTGTATCAGGACCACCAATCCTACCTGCGTTACGAGCCTAACGCCAAGGCGTGGTCCGGCGCGCTTGCGTACCCGACGCGCGGGGAAATTGTGGTGTATGACACGCCCGGCAACAAACAGGGACAAAATTTAAAGGAAAGCTTTACCCACGAACTAACCCATATTTTTACCCAGCAATTTTTTGACAGCCACAAAACGGGCCGCATTATGACGCCCACCTGGTTGGATGAGGGCTTGGCCGTTTTGTTGGAAGACCAGTCCTATGCAGGCGGGAACGGGCCGTGGAATAACGATTTTAAAACGCTTAATTTTCAGCGGGACCCCGCCAATAAACCGGGCTTTGGCAGTTTTTCCTCGTCCAGTTCCTTTGGCAGAACCTT
>NZ_DJOA01000011.1:10900-12879 GCF_002437085.1 Candidatus Avelusimicrobium stercoris
GCCTTAACCGCCAAACGCCAAGGACCGCCGCAATATTTGGTGCCGTTTGACCAGTTTATGGAAGAGGGGTCCTTGGAAATGGCGGAAAGCCGCAACAAAACGCAGGATTGGTATTTCCAAGCCTATGCGATGGTGCGCTTTTTGTTGAATCCGGCGGGGGGAACATCACCTTCTAACCGTATGCAGTTTGAACAGTTTACGCGCCTTTTGGCGCAAGGGGAAGCCGTGCGCGACCCGGCGACGGGATTTTTGCAAAAGGATTCGCGTGGCAAAACCGTTTACCAGCCCTACTCGGTGGAAAAGGCCTTGGGCCGTTCGTACCGCTACGCCACCACATCAGCGTTTGAAGATGCCTTTTGGCGTTGGGCTAACCGGTAAATTTTAGCGGAAAAAGGATTGCGTTTTCCGTTAGATGTGATATAATTTAGTTATAGTAAATCGTGCAGTTTGATACCATTTATTTATAAAAATTAAATAAATACATAGAGTGGCTTATGGAATTGACAGAACTGGTATATTTTACAACGATTGCGCACACGGGCAATATGTCCCGTGCGGCTGCTAAATTAAAAGTATCTCAGCCCGCATTGAGCGTGGCTATCAGAAAATTGGAGCGGGATTTGGATATGCCGCTCTTCGTCCGGGCAAATAACACCATTATGTTAAATGCGGCCGGCAAGAGAGCCGTGGTATTTGCGGACAATATTTTGAACCAAGTAAACGAAATGCGGCAATTCTACCGTGCTTACGGGGAACGCAACACGGCGGCGACGCTGGCGTTTACGGACCCGGGGCCGATGCGCCTGGTGGTGCCTTTCTTTCAGAAGTATTGCACCCAAACTAAAATTTCTTCCTTGCAACTGCACTCGGATAGCGAAGTGGGGCAAACCTTGGAGGAAAAAAAGGCCGATGGCGTCGTGTGTTTAGCGGGTCCGCGTAAAAACAAAAAAGATTTTGAAAAAACTTCCGTAGCCAAAGAAGGCTTATATTTGGCGGTGCCGAAAGACCACTACTTGGCTAAACGGAAATATATCCGCTTGGATAAAGAAAAGAATTTGGACCTGGCCGTGCTGGCGGAAGACGGCGCGTATGCGCAATATTTGGTGCCGTTTTGGGAGAAGTTTTCTAAACGCCATAAAATCACCATTTACAAAGATTACGAAGCGTTTAAGAAAGCGGCCCAAGAAAATCCTCATCAGGCCCTTGTGCTTAGCCGCTTGGCCCGACGCTATTATCAGGAAGATTACGGCCGCGTGATTATGCCCATTAACGATAAAGGATTGAGCGTGCTGTATTATTTGGTGTATCTTAAAAATAATGCAGAGCGCCTGTTCCCTATTTTGCATTGGGCAAAAACGCGGGAAAACAACTTGTTAAATGTTATCCGCCCGTATTCCAATATGTAATGTAATTCTAAAATCTAAATAAAAACCCCGCTGGGTGCATCCCCGGCGGGGTTTTTTGTCGTTTTAGAGGAGCGCGACTTTATAAAGAGCGTCTTGCTCAATACATCAAAAGGGCGCGGACAATCTGCCGCCTGCAAGGCGCGGCCCGCAGGGTGCGGCGCTCTGTCGTTATTAAAAAAGAAGGTCATCCTGAATTGCCGCCATACCGCTAGGCGGCACCTCGTAAGGTTTCTGTACGGGGTCTATTAATAGGTTTCAGGATCTACCGATTGTGTCGCTAGTTGTTGTCATCCTGGAAAGTCGTAGTCCAGGATCTGTTGTTATTAAATAAGGAGTTGATACTGGACAAAAACCTTCCAGTATGACCTTGATTTTTATAATCCCCTTTTTTTATTGTGTTGTTATGCCGTCATCCCCGAGAAATTTGGCGCTCCGCTAGGGTTCTGGGGAACTGTCGTTGTCGTTTCGTCGTTTATTTTAAAGGGGTTGTTTTGTTTTTTTTGTTAAAATTTTGATAAATTGAGGTGGCCGTACCCCGGATGTATCCGCCGTATAAAAACGCGTATAAAAGGC
>NZ_DJOA01000011.1:12960-32642 GCF_002437085.1 Candidatus Avelusimicrobium stercoris
GTTTTGCTCAAATATAAAGGCCTTAAAAAGGAGGAAAAATGAAAAAAATATTTATAGGGTTGTGTGCTTTATTGGTCTCTACCGCTGTTATGGGGGCAAGTGCCAATAAAATGACAATGGTAACATATTTTCCCGTAAAATATGTGGCATATAGCCAAGTAGATGTAACGAAGCAAATGGATATCGGCTTAACATCAGCCTGCCAAATGAATTTGGGTTGTACAACAGACGAGGGGTTTAATACAGGTAAATCCTTGCGCGTAAATAATCTTTTAAAAATAGCGGGGGGAAGACTGGAACTTAATGACGCACCCGCGATTGTAGGCACTATGGCTATTATGGGTAGCGGAAACGGCACGGCGGACTTTGACTTTGAAACCAATTTGCGCGTGGCCAACTATAAGCAAGGTTACACACTCCAAGCGGACAATATGTATTTGAGCGAACTTAATTTGTTTGGCTATAAGTTCCCGGCTTGTAGTGGGGAAACGATGAGTTGGCAAAAACTCAAATTAAAGAACAAGGACGAGGTGTATTTAGTCTGCGGAGAAGCGGAAAAAACGACCCCTGATACAACTCCTAAATCGTGTCCGGGTGGATACACTTACGAGGCCTCTACTAATAAATGTTGCCGTTCGGATGTTCCGCAGTCTTCTAGTCAACCATATGCTTGGGGGCTCCAAGTGGTTGCACGCTTCCAAATACTGATACTTTATCTTATCCCGGGTTGGCACGGTGTACTTCAAATTGCCCCCATAGCACTTGCGTAAGAATGATTAACAGTATGCGTGCCCAACTTTCCACGGGGACTTCTGAAAAGAAAACTCCGCAGGTGAGTGCTTTAACTTGCTATAACGGAAGATGGGTCTATAAAGAAAATGGCGTAATTTATGATAAGTTAGATACGCTATTGGTATCTTTCGTGATTGAACGGTGCCCGACTACTTGTGTGGACCCTAAATAAAAGGGGAAAAATATAATTTTTAAAAACTTATATTGTATTTTCAAACGAAAAACCCCGAGCGGATACTCGGGGTTTTAAACTTTTTAAGTGCTTAAATTATTTTTCGGCGGGATGATATTTTACCGGTTTTTCGGGGGTGTTGCAGCGGTGCTGCATCCCGTGGTAACGTACATCAATATCGTATTCTTCACCGCATTTGGGGCAGTGTGTTTCCTCTTGAACGGAAACTTTGCCCGTGTTAGGTTGCACGCCTACGGTGCTACCCGCTTTCGGGGCAGGCGTGCAGACTACATCCGGGTCTTCCGAGCATCTGACGGAAGCGTTGGTGATGTCTTTACCGCACCAGCGGCATTTTTCTACTTTGGCATTTGCCTTAAATTGATTGGCCACTTGTTGATAGTAGTATTCAAAGGAATGTTCGGCTCTGCCGTTGTGGTCGTCGCAGTCTTTTTGTAACAAGGTTTCCGCTTTAACGGCGATATCATCATCTAACCCTTGCGAATACGGCAGTTCCGGTACCTCAATAAATTCGTGCTCGTGCTGGTAGCGGAAATTAGAGTGGTTCAGCGTAGCACCTTTGGTGGTGGAAACTTCTACTTCTTGTTTAGGCGCATTTGCCTCTGCCGCACAGCGGTGCGCAATATTGTGGTAAAGTTCATCCACATCGTATTCTTCGCCACATTTGGGGCAATATCTGCTCTCGTCGCGGGTTTGTTGTTGCTTCTGGGCTTTTTTTGCAGCCTTTTTAGCGGCTCTATCTTCTTTGGATACAAAATTCTGCTCTCTCTGGATAGCATCTACCTGGTGGTAGTTGGCCGCGCAGAAGCGGTAATATTGCGTTTCCGGGCATTTTTGCCCTCTGGTAAATTTCTGCCCACAGCGGTAGCAGGTTTCGTTGCCGGGGTTCGGTTCCGGCGTGCAATACACATCCGGATCCGCCGGGCATCTTCTGGACAAATCGGTAATTTGGTTACCGCACCAGCGGCACTTGGCGGCTTGGTGGTGTTTCTTTTGCTGTACTTGAATTTGGCGTTGCAATTTAGCGCCCAAATCCTTATTGTTTTGCGCCATAAGCGGCGTACAGACGGTAACGGCTAATAATGCGGCTAACATCCATTTGACACTCTTCATTTGGTCTCCTTAATGGGTACGTCTTGTTATTTAGATTGATTTGATACTTCCTTATGTTTAGTGTAACTATTTTATGGTTTTTAGTAAAGGGCCTTTGGACCTAGACCCTATCAGAAAAAAGACCTATATACGCTTGGGCCCTTTTGCATTAAAAAACCCCCGCTTTTGGCGGGGGGAAAATCTTTTTTGCCACACTATTAATTAGTGGTTAAATCCGCAATGATGCACTCCGTGGAAATAGTAGTCATCGTCATATACGGCGTGGCATTCCGGGCAGGTTTCATAATCTTGCTTTACAGTCTTTTTTGCGGGTTTGGCTTTTTTGACCTTTTTTCCCGCTTTTTCCGCTTTCGGGGCTGGCATACAGGTTACATCCGGGTCATTGGGGCAGCGTTTCCATTCGTCCGTAATTTCGTTACCGCACCAGCGGCATTTGCCCAAAGATTTGGTTTCTTTTTCTTGCGTTTTTGCAGGAGCGGCTTCTTGCTTTTTGGCCTGCGGCTTAGCCGTGGGTTCATTTTCCGGCATACAGGTTACATCGCAGTCCGCTGCGCAGCGTTGAAACTCGTTCGTAATTTCATTACCGCACCGCCAGCATTTGCCCAAAGATTTGGTTTCTTTTACTTGGGCTTTGGCCGGAGCGGCTTCTTGCTTTTTGGCTTGGGGTTTGGCTTGTGCGTCGTTTTCCGGCATACAGATTACATCGCAGTCTGCTGCACAGCGTTGGGATTCATTCGTAATTTCATTACCGCACAGACGGCATTTTTGCGTTTTGTTTTTTTGACTTTGCAGTTGAATCTGGCGTTGAATCTTGGCGCCCAAATCCTTATTGTTTTGCGCCATAAGCGGCGTACAGACGGCAACGGCTAACAATGCAGCTAACATCCATTTGACACTTTTCATACAGTCTCCTTTTATAGGCACGGCTTTTAGATTGATTTTACAGCTTACTTCCTTACTTGTAGTTTAACTGTTTTCTTATTCAGGGTAAAGGGCCTTTGGACCTAGGTCCTATCAGAAAAAAGACCTATATACGCTTGGGCCTTTTTGCACTTAAAAACCCCGCCGTTGGGGGCGGGGCTTTTTAAAAAGGGGAAAAACTATTCTCCCTGTTGGGTAAATCCTTGCAGCATAATGGCCTGCAATTCGCCGTTTAATACTTTGGCGGATGTTTCGTTTAAGAGGCCCTTACCCTGCGTATAGGTAATGGCCGTAATGAACGTAATAAAAGTGGCCGTGTCCGTATCAACCGCCGTTTTGGGATAGGCCGGCTGGTTAGCGATTAACAAGCCGCTTAATTTGCTTAAAAGCGGTTCTACTTCGTCGGCTACTTCGTCCGAAGTCGTTTTGATCTTATTAAAGACCGCCGGGATATCCTTTTCCAAAGCCTTTTCAATGGCTTTGTCCGTTTCGGTCATTTGGTTCAAGTCGCGGTGTGCATCAAAAATCATAAGCCCCAATTGCAACGCCTGTTGGGTGTTCTTCAAGGTTTGCTGACTGACTTCACCTTCGCCGACGGCTTGGGCCCCAGTGGCAACGGATTCTTCAATCAGCGCGCTGTTGCTGGATGCGTTGGCGGCAAAAGCGGCGGTGGATAGCGTTAGGGCGGTGAGTAAAACGAACAGTTTTTTCATAAATCCTCCTAAAATTCTTTACTTATATATATAAGATAGTAAATAAACCGCAAAAAAACTAGGGCCTTTTAGGGCCTAGGCCCCTAGGTCCTAAGACCTATAAAATGGCGGGCCGCCGGACCGGGAAATATACTACAATATACAATATGATTATACCTACCATTATTGAAAAAAACGTTGGTTATGATATTTTTTCCCGCTTGCTCAAAGACCGCATTATCTTTGTCGGCGGGCGCGAGGGCGAAGTGGATACCGCCAGCGCCAATATGATTATTGCCCAACTGCTGTATTTGGACGCGGACGATTCCAGCCGGGAAATTAACCTCTACATCAATTCTCCCGGAGGTATGGTAACGGCGGGCTTGGCTATTTACGATACAATGCAATTTATCAAGGCCCCGATTACCACTATTTGTATGGGGCAAGCGATGAGTTTCGGCGCGGTTTTGTTGGCCGCCGGCTCCAAGGGTAAACGCTATGCCTTACCGCACGCGCGCATTATGATTCACCAACCCTTAATTTGGGGCGGCGGGATTTCTGGTCAGGTAACGGATATTGAAATTGAATCCAAGGAATTGCGCGATAACAAAGAGCATTTGTTGGATATTTTGGCCAAGCACACGGGGCAGGATAAAGAAAAAATCCGCCGCGACAGCGAACGCAACTATTATATGTCGGCGCAAGAGGCCAAGGAGTATGGGCTGATTGACGAGGTATTGCCCCTTAAAAAGTAACGGCTTTTTCAGTTGTTGCGAAATGCGTACGGGGAACAAAGAGTAAATCTTTGTTCCCCGTTACTTATAAGGGCCAACCATTTGCCAAATTCGTTGCATTTGTGCGCCTTTTTTATTTACTTTTTGTGCCGACAAAAAGTAAACAAAAAACTCGCCGCCCAACGCGTTATAAAAGGCAGGCTTAAACGGGTATTTTTACAACTCGCCCTATTGGCTCAAACAAGTAAAAATACTTTTCCGTTTAAACCGCCTTTTAAAGCCAACGCAAAAGGGCGACACGAACAACAAGTGTCGTTGCCGTCATCCCCGAAAAATTGGTGGCCCGCTAGGGTGTGGCCTGTTGGGCTCGGGGTTTGTTGTTATTAAAAAAGGCAGTCATCCTGAACTTGTTTCAGGATATACATTATGAGTTGTTATCTAAAAGGTCATACTGGAAGGTTTGCCGGCGCGGAGCGTTCCAGTATCTGTTATTTTCCTTTTTTATAACAACAGATCCTGGACTACAACTTTCCAGGATGACGACAACTACAATACAAAAGATAAATACCTTGTCATTCCCGAACGTCGTAGTCGGAAATCTGTCGTTTCGGAAGAGAAAAACCACAGCAAAAACAGATCCCCGACAGAAACCCTCGGGGATGACGACAACTACCCAAGCGGTAGGTTCTGAAACGAGTTAAGGACGATGCCCTTGTTTTATTTATTCTTGTTCTTAGCCCCACTTTATCAAAATTAGCAACCAAATAACACAGTTGCTAATTTTAACCTAATTTGCTACAATCTATAAGAGCCAAAAGCGGGGGTTTTGATATAAGACGCTTTTGGGAAACCTTTTATCCGTTACAGAGAGGGAAAAATTATGGCAGAAGAAATTAAAAAACAAACGCTTTCGTTACCGACGGTAGTGCCGGCTGTCGCCATACGCGATGTGGTGATGTTCCCGGGGATGTCGCTCCCGTTGTCGGTGGACCGCGAAAAGTCCGTTTCCGCGGTGGAACTTGCGCTGGGGGAACAGGGCAAATATATTTTGGCCGTATCGCAGAAAAATGCGGAAATTGAGGACCCCAAAGAGTCCGATATTTACCATTTCGGCGTGATTGCGCAAATTACGCAGAATTTAAAGATGCCCGACGGCTCTATGAAGATTTTTCTGCAAGGCTTGGCCCGTGCACGCGTAACCAAATTGGAAATGAACAATGTGGCCGGGGCTTGGTTTGCGACGGTGGAATATATTGAGGAAGAAGACGATAATTCCCCGGTAGTACAAGCCTTAATGCGCAAGGTGTTGGACGAGTTTGACCATTATGCCCGCGTGTCGCACCGGATTGCGGTGGAGGGGGTTTCCTTCCTGCGCCAAATAAACGACGCGTCCAAACTGGCCGATACGGTGGCTTCCAATATGCTCGTAAAAACCGAGCAGCGCCAAGAAATCTTGGAAGCGGTGCACATTAAAGACCGCTTGGAAAAAATCTTAAAACTGATTACCAGCGAAGTGGAAATTTTGGGCTTGGAGGAAAAAATTCACTCCAAGGTCCGCGCGCAAATTGAAAAAAACCAAAAAGAATATTATTTGAACGAGCAAATGAAGGCCATCCAAAAGGAACTCAGCCAAAAGGATGATTTCCAAAAGGAGTTGGACGCCTTGCGCGCAAAAATCAAAAAGAACGGGCTTCCTCCGCAGGCCAAAGAAGCGGCGGAAAAGGAAATTGAACGTCTGTCCAAAATGGCGCCTTTCTCGCCGGAAGCGACGGTTTCGCGCACCTATTTGGATTGGCTCGTCAATATGCCTTGGAACCAAACGACCGAGGATGTGTTGGACTTAAAAGAAGCCAAAAAGATTTTGGATGAGGACCACTTTGGGCTGGAAAAACCCAAAGAACGCATCTTGGAATATTTGGCGGTAAGCAAGTTAAATAATTCCTTGCGCGGCCCGGTGCTCTGCTTTGCGGGTGCGCCCGGCGTGGGGAAGACGTCATTGGCAAAATCTATTGCGCGCGCTATCGGCCGCAAATTTGTGCGGATGTCTTTGGGGGGCGTACGCGACGAGAGCGAAATCCGCGGGCACCGCAGAACATATATTGGTTCTATGCCGGGGCGCATTATTCAGGGTATCAGCAAGGCCAAGAGTATGAACCCGGTCTTCCTGCTGGACGAAATTGACAAAATGGGCAGCGACTGGCGCGGCGACCCCGCGGCGGCGTTGCTGGAATTATTGGACCCGGAGCAAAACAAAGAGTTTACCGACCACTTTTTGGATGTGCCGTTTGACGTATCTAAGGTAATGTTTATTACCACGGCGAACTCCTTGGCCAATATTCCGTCCACCTTGCGCGACCGCTTGGAAATTATTGATTTTGACGGATACACCGAGTACGAAAAACACGATATTGTGGATAAATACCTTCTGCCCAAACAAATGAAGATGCACGGCTTGAAGGAAGGCCAGTTAGAAGTTACGCACGACGCTGTCGCCCTGTTAATGCGCGATTATGTGCGCGAAGCGGGCGTGCGCAACTTGGACCGCGAAATCGGCTCTTTGTGCCGCAAAGCCGCCAAAAAAATTGTGGAAGGCGCTAAAAAGGTAGTTGTTACCAAGGAAAACCTGCACGAGTTTTTGGGCGTGCCGCGCTATTCCAACTTTGCTACCGAGGAAAACGGCGTAGGTATTGCTACGGGCCTTGCGTGGACGAGTGTAGGCGGCGAAACGCTGTCTATTGAAGCCACCAAAATCCCGGGCAAAGGCCAACTGATTTTGACGGGTATGCTGGGCAACGTGATGAAGGAATCCGTCCGCGCCGCGCTGACGTATGCCAGAAGCCGCGGCTATGGCAAGGATGTAGATTTTGACAAGACGGACTTCCACGTCCACTTCCCCGAAGGGGCCGTACCGAAAGACGGACCGTCCGCCGGCAGTGTGATTACGACCGCTTTGACCAGTCTTTTGACGGGCCTGCCCGTTAAAAAGCATTTGGCGATGACGGGCGAGGTAACCATTACGGGCCGTGTGCTTCCCGTCGGTGGCATTAAGGAAAAATTCCTAGCCGCTTACCGCGAAGGGGTCAAAACGATTCTCTACCCGCACACCAACGAGAAAGACGTGTCCGAAATCCCGGAACGGGTCCGCAAGGAACTTACCTTAATCCCGGTGAAGCATATGGACGAAGTGCTACCGCTGGCGTTGGAAGGATGGAAAGAGTTTGAAGCCAAATTAAACAAAAAACGCGGTTCCAAAAAATCCGCCAAGGCGCATAAAAAATCGGCCGCGGCGCGTGTAATGCCCGCCAAAAAGACGGCTAAAAAAACGGTTAAAAAAGCCGCTCCCAAAGCGAAGAAAGCCGTTAAAAAAGCGCCTGTGCGCAAGGCTGTTAAAGCCAAAGCCAAAAAACGCAAATAAGCAGTTTTTTAAAGCCCGGTCTTTTTAAAAAGGCCGGGCTTTCTAATCTAATAAAGCCCTTGCCCCGCGCTATGGGGTTCGTTATACTTTAAAGAGGGGGAAAACATATGATTAAAAGAGTACCGTATAATTTTAATGCGCAAAAGAACTTGGATATCCTTTCCAAGGCCGCCTTTTTAACCACTAAATCCGGCAATAAAATAAACACAATGGTTATTGGCTGGGGGACGATTGGCGTTTTGTGGCGGATTCCCGTGTTTAACACGGTGGTGCGCCAGAACCGCTTTACTTACGAACAAATTGAAAAATCGCACGAGTTTACCGTTACAATTCCGTATGTGGATTTACCGCAGGCGGTGGCCATATGCGGCACCAAATCCGGGCGGAATATGGATAAATTGGCCGCGTGCGGATTAAAAACCGTCAAGGGGCAGAAGATTGCCACTCCGGTTTTAGTTGTACCCGGTATGCACTTTGAGTGCAAGGTGGCTTATGCGCGCTTAATGGGTGCGGAAAATTTGAACAAGGCGCTTAATGAACTGTGGTACAACAAGGAGCCGAACGATTACCATATGTTCTACTTCGGTGAAATTGTGGACAGTTATATCACCGAGTAGCGCGGAGCGTTGGCGAACGGACAAAAAATAAGTACAATACATCTATGGACGAAAAAAATTTTAAAAGCGGTTTTGCCGTATTAGCCGGCCTGCCCAATGCGGGCAAATCTACCTTGCTTAACAACCTGGCGGGCGGACTTTTGTCGCCCGTTACCAACAAGCCCCAAACCACGCGCCAAAACATTTTGGCTATCGCGGACGGGGACGATTACCAAGTGGTGTTTGTAGATACTCCCGGGTTTTTAAAGGCGCAATACAAATTGCAGCAAACAATGGTGGGCTGCATTGACCGCGCGGTGCGCGAGGATGCCGATTTGGTAATTTTTTTGGTGGATGCAATGGCGGATTACGCGTTAAACGCGCCGTTGGTGGAAAAATTAAAAACCGTTTTTTGTCCTATCTTTTTGGCGATTAATAAAATTGACCTCGTGAAAGATGTTGCCGCGCTGGACGCGTTGGAAGCGCGCGTGAAGGCCGATTTAAAGATTGAAAAGACCTTCCGCATTTCCGCCGCCAACGGGACGGGGACGGACTTATTAAAGCAGGCGGTTATCGCCGCAATGCCCAACAGCCCGGCCTACTTTCCGCCCGGCCAATGGACGGACCGCTGGGAACGCTTTTACGCGGCGGAATTTATCCGCGAGCAGATTTTTAAACTCTATCAAAAGGAAGTCCCGTACAGCACCTTTGTAGAGATTGAAAAATTTACCGAGGACCTCGGTCCCAAGAACTACATCCGCGCCAACATCCACGTAGAGCGCGAGAGCCAAAAGCCTATTTTAATTGGCAAGGGCGGCAGTGCGATTGCCGAACTGCGTAAGCGGGCGCAAAAGCGCATTGAAGAGTTTTTAGGGCGCAAGTACCGCTTGGAACTTAATGTAGTGGTATCGCCCAACTGGCGTAACGACACGAAAGCCTTGGAAGAATTTGGCTACATCGTGCGCGACGAAAAATAATTTAAGTTGCTTTGATATAAAACACCCCCGGGGCCAAAAACTCCGGGGGCACTTTTTTATATTCCTTACGCCTTATTTGTGTTGGGCCTTTAATTGGCGGACGATGTCGTCCACCGTGTCGGCCAGTTTTTTGTATTCGCCCGTGCCGTGGATATCCACAAACGGAAAGCAGGAAATGCGCAGGGAGTTCTGCTTGACCGAGGAATATTTTTTAATGCCGTCGGCCAGGTTTGCGCGGCCCGTAGCCTTTAAAGCGGCGGATATGTCCGCATCCTTTATGGCGGGGTCAGTTACTTCCAGCGTAAGCGTGGTGTAGGAGCGCAATTTTTCGTCCTTAATCAGCGGGGCCAAATAATCGGTTTTTTGCGCCCAGTCCAGCAAAAATTGCGCGTGCTGGCGGCACAGCGCATCCATCGCCTTTAAGCCGCCGTTGGTGTTCATCCATTTGCAGGCCTCGTTGAACATCCAAATATTGGTGGTGCAGGGGGTATTGACCGTTTGATATTTTCCTGCCTGAACAATGGCCGCAGATAAATCCAGCACATAGGGCACGGAGCGGTATTTTTTAACCTCTTCGGCGCGTTTGACGGCGGCCGGGCTCAAAATAATAACGCTGGACCCGGCACCCGCGCCAAAGCATTTTTGCATAGCAAATACCATAACGTCATATTTGTTTTTTGGCAAATCGCGCCCACCCGCACAGGATGTACAATCCCACGCAATTAAGGTATCGGGTCCCTTTTCCTTCCAGGCTTGCTCCAAATATTCATTTGGGATTTGCACGCCCGTAGAGGTTTCGTTCGGCGTTAGAAAGACAAGGCTTGCGTTGTAGTCGGGCTTTTCTTTGGGGAAAAATTCGCCCTCTGCCGCGTCGCGCACGGAGCGGATGACGTTCGGCTCCAAGCGGGATAGCATTTCGTGCCCCCAGCGTTTGGAAAATGCGCCAAATGATAAGCCGGAAACGGAATTTTTGACTAAACTCCACATTACCGCATCCATAGCGGCCGAAGCCCCGCCCATAAAAAAGATAACGGTGTAATCCTCTGGCAGGGAAAGAAGTTCGCGCAGGTTTTGCACGGCTTCTTTATATAAGCCGTCGGTGGAAATATCACTCGCGCGGTGGCTGCGTTCAAATAAAGTTTTGTAAAGCGGTGTTTCGCGGATGACGGGATGCCCCTGCCCCGGCCCGCAGGCAAAGGTGGCGGAGGGAAGTTTTGCAAAGTCCAATTTAATCATTTCATACGCTCCTTAATTTTTTTATTGTAGCAAAGTTTACAAGTGCTGGAACACAATTTTTTGCCTTGTGGTTGCGCCACGCACACTAAAATGCTGTCTTGTTTGTCATTCCAGGGCCTGCATACAAGCGGGAACCTGGAATCCAGAAATAAAATAAGGAGTTTTTCTAGTAAACAAACTGGATCCCGGGTCCACGCCCGGGATGACGGCAAAAAGCGAAACAACAAAGCCGTTATAAAATAAGAGGTCGTCCTGAACTGGCGGCCCGCTAGGGTGTGGCCAGCAAGGGTGCGGCCTGCTAGGGTTTTTAGGATTTACCTCTTTGGTCGTTGTCGTCATCCTGGAAAGTTGTAGTCCAGAATCTATTGTTATAAGAATAAGGAAAACGACAGATTCTGGACAGAAACCTTCCAGAATGACCTTTATTTTATAAACAACTAACTACCCAAAAGGTAGGTTTTGAAAACCCTACGGGCTGTCATCCCCGAGAAATTTAGTCGGGGATCCGTTGTTATCAAAAAAGGGAAACAACAGATTCCCGACTACGACACTCGGGAATGACAAGGGAAAGGGCCTTAATAAAATAAGAGGTCATAGTGAACTTGCGGCCCGCTAGGGTGTGGCCCGCAGGGTTCGGGGATTTGCTGTTTTCACTCCACCCCTTGCATTGCGGGCGTTTGTCCATTATACTAATAGAAAATCTTGTATTTGGCTGTATTTTATGATACATTGGATATATTCAGGCCTATGTCTAATACCTGAAACCGATGTATCACGGGCCCTTGAAAGGGTACTTAATTATAAGGGATATAGTATGAAGAAACTTATGTTACTTTCCGCTTGTTTGCTGGCTGTGCCTGCCTTGCACGCGGAACAAATGCAATTTGTAACCACCTTATCCGCGCCGGTGGGTAACTTTGCCCAGTTGGACGCGGCTGACCCCACGCACGTTACTAGTGCGCCGCTCTTAAACTTTTGCAATACGCGTTCTGGGGTGGGGGATATCATCATCAAGGGTGCTAATGCCTATTTAAAACAAGTAAATGTTCAAAACGGCGCTACCTTGGGCAGCACCAATACGCCCGAATACCGTTTGAGCGACAAACTGACCGTTGAAAACGGCGGTACGGTAACGGCGGGCCGCGTAATGGCCAGCAATGTTACGTTTAAAGATACGCACTTCCACAAGAGTAACGTAACGGGCACCTTGTACGGCACTGATATCACCGCAATGGGGGGAAAAGCCGATAATATGGAAGTTGCTTCCACCGCTAGAATTAATAAGAGCGCGCAAACCGCTGCCAACTTGGGGCAGGAAATGGAGTGGAGCAACCAATATTCCAAGGACTACGACGCTACTGGAAATGCTAAATTATCTAGTAAAACCTATACGTCCTTTTTGCTCAAAAGCAAAGGGGAAAGTTCTGGGGGGTGCGAGCCTACAAATGGTACGAGTTATGAACAAGCCTGTGGGGCTTTTCAAACGGGAAAGATTACCTATACGTGGAATCAAAGTACGTGTAGTTATGATAAAGCGGATAATTGCCAATGTAACGCAACTCATCCCTATAAAGTTGAGGGGTATGGATGTGTGGAGTGTAATACCCCAGGAAGTACGTGGAAATGTTTTGATATGTATTGCTCTTTAAACTATGAAGTTAGATACTGCCACGAAACATATTACGACGCTCAAAAGGATGTGTGTTTTTCTGGCAATTCTGATACCGAATGTAATTCGGTAGAGGGAAATAAAGATATCTATGGGCATTGTGTGCCAGATTCTCCTATGGGACGGGATGGTGTTGTACAGAGATGGAATGGTAAGCACTATTATACTTCTCCTCGGTGTGCTTGTGATTTAGACTAGATGTTTTGATATAGGGCCCCTATTTAAATGGGGCCTTATTTATTTGGCTATTGTTTTTATAGTGTTGTCATTTCCGACGATGACCTTTGAAAAAGACACTACCTTGTTTTTTTAGTCGTCCTCCCATAGTGTTTTGGTGTTGGGTTTGCTGTTTTCCTCTTTTTAAAAAGTCCTTTTTCCGTGTGTTTTTGAGCAGCGTTTTTTGGTAAAATATATTAGAAAGATTTACTTTTAGACAGGAGACCTAAATGAGTTGCGAAAAATGCACCCCCGAAGTACAGAATATGTGCTGCGTTTGCAAAGGCGCTAAGCACGAACCGGCCCCGATTCCCGAAGAAGGTAAATGGGTCAAAGCCAAACAAATTACCGATATTAGCGGTCTTACGCACGGTATTGGCTGGTGCGCTCCCCAACAGGGCGCTTGCAAACTGACGCTCAACGTCAAAAACGGCGTAATTAAAGAAGCGTTAGTGGAAACCATTGGCTGCTCCGGTATGACTCACTCCGCCGCTATGGCCGCGGAAATCTTGCCCGGCAAAACCATTTTGGAAGCCTTAAACTCCGACCTCGTTTGCGATGCTATCAATACCGCTATGCGCGAACTCTTCTTGCAAATTGTCTATGGCCGCACCCAGAGCGCCTTCTCCGACGACGGTCTGCCGGTTGGCGCTGGTATGGAAGACTTGGGTAAAGGTCATCGTTCCCAAATCGGTACGATGTACGGTACCCAGGCCAAAGGCCCCCGCTACCTGGAAATGGCCGAAGGCTATGTGTTGGAAATCGGTTTGGATGCCAACAACGAAATTATCGGTTATAAATTTGTCAACCTGGGCAAAATGATGGACGCCATTAAGAAAGGCGAAGAACCGAAAGTGGCGTTTGAAAAGAACGTCAGCCAGTACGGCCGCTTTGACGAAGCCGTCAAAAAGATTGACCCCCGCAAAGAGTAAGCCCAGGAGAAAATGAATATGATTACGTTTGAAGGATACGAAAGAAGAATTGATAAAATCAACTCCGTTTTGAAAGAAAACGGCATTGCCTCCTTGGAAGAAGCCAAGGAAATCTGCACCAAAAAAGGTGTGGATGTGGAAAAAATCGTCCGCGGCATCCAGCCCATCGCTTTTGATAACGCCGTGTGGGCCTACACCGTAGGCGCCGCCATCGCTTTGAAAAACGGCGTAAAAACCGCTGCCGAAGCCGCCGAAAAAATCGGCGTAGGCTTGCAGAGTTTCTGCATCCCCGGCTCCGTAGCCGACCAGCGTGCCGTAGGCCTCGGCCACGGTAACTTGGGTGCTATGCTTTTGAGCGAAAATACCAAATGCTTCTGCTTCTTGGCCGGGCACGAAAGTTTCGCCGCCGCCGAAGGCGCTATCGGTATTGCCCGCACCGCCAATAAAGTGCGCAAAACGCCGCTTCGCGTTATTTTGAACGGCTTGGGCAAAGACGCCGCTTATATTATTTCCCGCGTAAACGGTTTTACCTCTGTGGAAACCGAATATAACTATAAAACGGGCGAACTCAAAATCGTAAGCGAAAAAGCCTTCTCCAACGGCGACCGCGCCAAAGTGCGCTGCTATGGTGCCGACGACGTAAACGAAGGCGTGGCGATTATGAAGCACGAAGGTGTGGACGTGTCCATTACTGGTAACTCCACCAACCCGACCCGCTTCCAGCACCCCGTAGCCGGTACCTATAAGAAATGGGCCACCGAAAACGGCAAAAAATATTTCTCCGTGGCGTCTGGCGGCGGTACTGGCCGCACCTTGCACCCGGACAATATGGCCGCGGGTCCTGCCTCTTACGGTATGACCGATACGATGGGCCGTATGCACAGCGATGCGCAGTTTGCGGGTTCCTCTTCCGTGCCGGCTCACGTGGAAATGATGGGCCTTATCGGTATGGGTAACAACCCGATGGTAGGTGCGACGGTGGCGGTAGCCGTAGCCGTGGCCGAAGCAAAATAAAATAACAACTTTTTTCAGTTGTTGCGAAATACGTACGAGGAACAAAGAGTAAATCTTTGTTCCTCGTTACTTATTAGGGCCAACCATTTGCCAAATTCGTTGCATTTGGGCATACCTTTATGTTTTTGTCGTCATCCCCGAGGGGTTGGCGGCCCGCTAGGGTGCGGCCCGCAGGGTTTTCAGAATCTACCTCTTGGGTAGTTGCCGTCATCCTGGAAAGTCGTAGTCCAGGATCCGTTGTTGTCGTTTGCTGTTGCTGTTTTTCCTCCACGCTTAAAAGCCCTTGAAAAAACGCCATTTCCACGCATACTAATAGTAAGGGGGCGCCTATGAAAAACCTTTTTAAAGCCTATGGTTGGCTAACCGTGCTTATCCTAACGATTGGCCTCTTTTTTGCATCCGGCTGGGAGTTCGCCTCGGCAGAGGAGGAATCCTTAGAAGCCTTGCGCGGGCAAATCCCTGCGCAGTTGGATGCGCTTCGCGCGCGTGTCAATCAGGCGGGGGGAGCGGACATCAGTTTGGCCCTTTTGCTGGGCGCGCAAAACGAGGACGCCCGTATGGTGGGGGCGACGGTGCTCGTCTATCAAGCGTATCCGCGCGAGCGGAAACTGGGCATTTTATTAGCGGCGTCGGTCAAGTTTAATAAGGAGTTTTACCGCCTTCAAGAGGTAAAGGAAGACTCGCTGAAATTGGCGTTATCCCAAGCGCCCGTGGAAATGTACGGCGTGGGCGAGACGTTTCAAACGGTGCGGGAGTTGTTGGAAATGCCGTCTGAACAACTGCGCGTTGCCGTTGCGCAGGCCAAAAACTTGGCGGACAAAAACAAGCGGGAAAGCGTCTTGGCTGAAACCCAAAAAACTTTGAAGGCGCGTCAAAAAGCAGAAGCCCGTTTAAAACGCGAACAGGCGCAAGCCAACCGGGTGATTAACGCGGTGAGCAAAGAAATCAAAAAGTGATTTGTTAGAGGAGGGAAAACCTTAAAACGGAGCGAATAAAAACCGCTCCGTTTTTAACGGATAAAAGTGCGAATAGCGGCCGCCGCGCCCAGCACGCACACCAGGCCAAAAATGGCAAAGGCCAGTTCGCCGGGCTTTGGTTTGGCGGATAGAGTTTGCTCCGGTAGCGCGTTTAAACGGCGTTGCAGGGCCGCGGGGGCTCCCACCCACAGCGCGTAACAGCAAGCCCGCCAAAAGAGCGGTTTTACCAAAATTGTGCCAATCAAACCGCCCAGCCACAGCGTACCCCACACCCACGGCGGCAGGGGGGATTTTTTGCGCATATATTCGCAGGTGCGGCAGATAATGGCGTTTAACCCAAAAAATGTAACCGCGCCGCCCAGGGTGCGCACAAACGCCCCGCCCGCAAGCGGCTGGCCGGACAGCCGGCGGAAGCCCACCAGCACGGCCTTCCATTGGCGGAAGAGCCAATAAACCGCAAACAGCCCGCCGCTGGCGGCGTTTAAAATAAACAAGGTTCCGGCGTGGATAAAATAAAACGTGTTGGAAAGCCCCAACTCTTTTAATTGGGTGCGGCGTTCGGTGCGCTTGGCCTCGCTGGCGTAGTCCCACTTTTTCAGGGTGAGCGCATAGGCGATATACAGAGCCGCCAAAACGGCGACCATTTGCAAAAATTGTTCCATAGGGTTATTATAAAAAATTTTTCCCCGCTTGTGGAAAAGCCCCCTTAAATACTAAAATATATATATCTTAATATTAGGACTATATAAACATATATGAATAACACCCGCGAGGACGTACGCAACGTAGCCATTATCGCCCACGTTGACCACGGCAAGACCACGATTGTGGATTCCCTGTTAAAATTTGCCGGAGAATTTAAAGTAAAAGAAGACCAAGCCCAAGACACCGTTTTAGACTCTAACCCGCTTGAAAGAGAGCGCGGTATTACGATTTTGGCCAAGTGTACTTCTATCGGTTACAAAGGCCACACCATTAACATTGTAGATACCCCCGGCCACGCAGACTTCGGCAGCGAAGTGGAACGCGTATTGCGTATGGTGGACGGCGCTATCCTAATGGTGGACGCCGTGGAAGGCCCGATGCCGCAGACCCGCTTTGTGCTGCGCAAGGCGTTGGCATTAGGCTTAAAACCGATTGTGGTTATTAACAAAATGGACCGCGAACACGTCCGCCCCAGCGAAGTAGTGGACGAAGTGTTTAACCTTTTTATGGAACTAGGCGCAACGGACGAACAGTTGGACTTCCCGATTATTTACGCCTCTGGCCGCGCCGGCTGGGCGAGCCTGAAAATGGAAGAAAAGGGCAAAGACATTGCCCCCATTTTGGATACGATTTTGTCCCACGTTCCCGCGCCGGAAGCAATGCCGGATGCGCCCCTGCAAATGCAGGTTACGATGTTGGACTACAATAACTTTTTGGGCCACGTCGGTATCGGCCGCATTTTGGCGGGCAGCATTACCAAAGGTCAGCCCGTTACCCTTATTCACCCGGACGGCTCCACCACCAACGCCAAGGCCGCCAAAATTGAACGCTTTGTCGGTTTAGGCAAGGCCGAAGTGGAAAGCGCCACGGCGGGTGATATCGTTTCTATTGCCGGGTTGGAAGGAGTGGACGTGGGGGATACGATTTGCCGTCCCGACGCCTTAAAGCCGCTTCCGCCTTTGGCTATTGACGCGCCGACGATGTCTATGGACTTTATGGTCAACGACAGCCCGTTCTCCGGCCGCGAAGGTAAATTTGTTACCAGCCGCCACCTGAAAAACCGCTTGGAAAAAGAAGCCCAAACCAATGTGGGTTTGAAGGTGGAACAGTTGGAAGGCGAAGGCAAATTTAAAGTATATGGCCGCGGGGAACTGCACTTAACCATTTTGATTGAAAATATGCGCCGCGAAGGTTTTGAACTGGCCGTTTCTTCCCCAGAAGTAATTTACAAAGAGGAAAACGGGCAGATTTTAGAGCCTATGGAATACTTGATTTTGGATATCAAGTCCGAATACCAAGGCGCGGTGTTTACCTCGCTAGGAACGCGCGCCGCGAAACTGGAAAATATGGTGGCGGAAGGCGAGGACCGCTTGCGCTTGGAATATTTGATTCCGTCCCGCGCGCTTATCGGCTTTAAAAACGAACTTTTAACCAATACCCGCGGTACGGGTATTATGCACCACAGTTTTAAGGGCTACTATCCCAAAGTGAACCTGCCGGACTTGCGCCGCAACGGGGTGCTGATCGCCAAGGAAGACGGCGAAACCACGCCCTATGCCTTGTATGCGCTGGAAAACAACGGCGAACTCTTTTTAGGCCCGGGCGTAAAGGTATATGCGGGCGAAATCGTGGGGCAGAACTCCCGCTCCAATGACCTCGTGGTAAACCCCTGTAAAGCCAAACATTTAAGCAATATGCGCAGTAAAGCCAGCGACGAATCCTATGTGCTGACCCCGCCGCGCGTGATGAGTTTGGAACAGGCGGTGGAGTATATTGCGCCGGACGAATTGGTGGAAATTACACCCCAATCCTTGCGTTTAAGAAAGAAAATCTTGTCGCACCTGTTGCGCAAACGCACGGAGCGCGCCGAGGAAGAAGAAGCCTAATCGGGCGCCTAAAAAATATTTAAAGAGCCATACCTCTTTTGCGGTGTGGCTCTTTTTTAGTACAAAAAAGCCGCAAGCCTGAAAACTTGCGGCGGTTTAATCTTATCCCAAAATTTAATGTTCAAACAGTTGGCCTAACTTGTCCAAAAAGCCCGTAAACAGCCCAGATTCCTTGGTTTGCACTACATTGCCTGTTTGGCTTTGATCGCGGTCCAAAGCGTGGCGGAGCAACGATAATGCGCCCGTATAAGCCGGGTTATCAGCGGGGCAATCGGTTACCAGGTGGTCCACTATGCCCAGGCGTGCTTTTTTGGCGTTAAAAATGGTTTTGGCGGATTTAATTATCTGTTTGGTTGCGCCGCTTCCGCACAAAATTAAATTAGGGGCGGGGTGCTTTAAATGCAGGCAGAACGCCTGTAAAATTTCTTTGTTAATGCCGCGCAGCATTTGGGTTTCGGCGTCTTCTACCACTTCGTCCATAATTTCGTCCGCCCCCGGTTCGTAATCTTTCAGCACCTCTTGCGCGGTTTCCACATCGTTTTGCAATAGGTCCGCCACAAACTCCGCGCGGCGGTTTAAGCCGTAGGGCAGTTCCAGCCCGTCCAGCAAAATGCCTTTGTTGTATAGCAGTACGGAAACGGATTCCTCCCCTAGGTCTAACAGGAGTGCGCCAGCGTGTTTTTCGCCCTCGGTTACCAAGGTTTCGCCCAACGCCAGCGAGGACGGCAACAGCAGGTATTCCGGGCAGCGGCAGGCAGCCAATACATTGTTTAAATTGTTTAAATGTGTTACCAGCGCGTAGGATAAAAAGGTACCGATTTCCAAGGTGAAGCCCGCCATCCCTTTGGGGTCCAAAATTCCGGCGTTTCCGTCAATCGTATATGATTGGGGGATAATATCTATCACCTCTAACGTGTCGCTTAAATTAATCGGCACGGAGTTGCGGATAGCCTCGTCTATTTCCTTATCGCCAATAATGCGGTTGCGGGTATCAATAGATTTAAAACCGCTGGAACTTTTAAAGGATAGAAAGTTGCCGCGCAGACCAACTACAACGGACGGCTCCCCGTTGATGTATTCGTTCATTTCCTCAAATACTTTGCTGATTCCTTCCTCGGCCCCGGCCATATCGCGCACAAACGCGCCGGAGAACGAGCGGCAGGTCCGCTGCAGGACGTGGCGTATGCGCAGGGTGCGAGTGTCGTCATCCAGCGAGGCCAAGGCGGCGGTAATGGTTGAGCCGTAGAAATCAAGCGATAAAATATTGCGGGGCATAGTAAATCCTTTATCCCATTTTATCAAATTTGGACCAATGTCAAATTTGTAGAGGGAGCGCGTTTTTTGTGCGTTAAGCAATTTATTAAATTCCCGTCGGAGCGGGGAGAATTTTGCGGGTAGGTGTGTGCGCTCCTCAGGGGGCGTCATCCCGGAGTGCTTTTATCCGGGATCTGTCGTTGCCGTGGTTGTCATCCCCGAGGAATTTAGTCGGGGATCTGTTGTTTCGTAAGAGGACAACCACGGCAAAAACAGATTCCCGACTACGACTTTCGGGAATGACAACTAAAAGGAAAAAGTTGTTATAAAAAGAGGTCATCCTGGGTATAAAGGCCAAAACGT
>NZ_DJOA01000010.1:0-5948 GCF_002437085.1 Candidatus Avelusimicrobium stercoris
GAATCCAGAAATAAAATAAGGAGTTTATCTAATAAACAGACTGGATCCCGGGTCCACGCCCGGGATGACAACTACAACGACAGATCCCGTATAGAAACATTACGGGATGACGGCAAAACAACAGGAGGCCGCACGGCGAATACTGTCCAAATTGCACCGTCAGGTTTTACCCTTATTGAACTATTGGTAGTTGTACTCATTATTGGTATTTTGGCGGCAATGGCGTTGCCGGATTACCAGCGTGCCGTAGAGGTCAGCCGGGTGGGCGCGGCATTGGCATATAGTAAGGCATTTAGGGATTCTGTGGACCGTTATTATATGGCGCATAACCGCTTTCCAGCGAGCCCGGATGTTTTGGATATTGGGCTAACGGAGTGCCCTAAATATTTCAGGTGTGTTTATGGATATTTGGCTGCAGAGGGAAAATTGGAAATGTGGCGTCAAAACGGGCCCTTTGAATATGGGCTTTTTACCCGCTCCACGCTTTCGCCTTATCAGCCGGGAAGTATTTATTGTATTGCCAGCCGTAAAAAGACTCAGGGAATAGAGTTTTGCCAACATTGGGGGGAAGCGGATGCTTCGCCCAGTGAACCAAATTGGTTTAGTGTGCTTGTGCAATAAAAATCCCCGGAGCAATATAAAGCCCCGGGGATTTTTTCTCTGCGTTTTATTTGTAAAGTCTTTCCAACTCTTCGGCTAGTTCGTCGGGCGATACATTGCCGATTTTTAATACCTTATTGTGGAAGTCCGCCAGCGAGAACTTTTTGCCCAGTTTCTTGGCATATTTGGCGCGCGCACCTTCCAGCGCATCCAATCCCGCCGCGTATCCCACGGCTTTGCCGGGGTTCAACGCAGACTCCTTAATAAGGGCTTCTGCGTCCTCTTGGGTAAATCCGTTTTCGCCGACTAAAAAGTCCATTGCGTCATTATAAGAATACTGACGGCTTTGCAGGCGCATATCCACCAAGGCCGCGGCGGCCCGGCGGTAATTGTGCCACGCTAAAAACAGCAGTTCGTCGTCGGTTACAATATACCCGGCTTCACTTGCCAGTTTGAGCGCGTATTCGTTCCAGCCGTCCGCCATACTTTGCGCCGGATAAAAGCGGCGAGTGGAGGATAATCCCGCCGTTTTGGCGGTTTGATAAAAGCGGCCCGGTACCAATTCCTGCGCGGTTAAAAGTTTGCGCGTCGGCGTGTTGTAATCACGCACGAGTTGCTCGGCTTTTGCGCGGCGGTTACCGAAGGGAAGCCTAATGAAAAAGTCGCTCCGGCCGTTGTTGCCGAAGGGGGGCAAGAACAAATTGGCCTGCGTATAGGCATAATATTGCGGAAGCGGCTTGACCGCAAACGATACCTGACCCGCGGGCAGAACGCCGTTATCCGTCAACAGCGCCGATAACTGGTTGGCTTCTTGCGTGAGCAAGGCGGGCAAATCGGTTTCCTCGGGCGCTTGGGCAATGCGTTTGGCTACCGTGTAAAAATCCTGCGCGGTCGGCGGAACAAATTTACCTTTTTTCGCCTTTTTTTCTTTTTTGACGGGTTCTTGTTTTTGTTCCTCTATGTTTAACCCGTCAATCACCGTTACTTCGGCTTCGTCCGCCGTTACGCCCTGCGCAAAGGGCTCCAAGGCCTTGGCCAGTTGCTTTTGCGAAGCCAAAAAACCTTGCGCAAAACGCTTTTCCAGTTTAGCCAAGGGCTCCGTCGTTTGGTAGCGGTTTTTTAAAATTTCGGCGTATGTTTCTTTGCCTAAACGGAAATCGGCGGCCGATTCCTGCTGCGATTGTTCCTTAAATAAATCAAACATTTTTTTAATGGAGCGTTTGGCTTCGTTCGCTTGGTTTTTGATTTGCGCGGCGGCGATGTCGTCCTCGGCGTCCTGCACTAAAATATCTACCAGTTCGTCAAAGGAAATATACGCGTAATATGTTTTTTCCATAGCCAGGCGCGCCAAAAAAGCGGAGGGGTTTACCAAATTTTTTTCCGCTTGGTCCGCCACATTTTTTAAATCGTTTAGTCTCGCGGTTAAATCGGCGCGTTGGCGGCGGGGGGAGGAAGCGGGTTTTAAGACCACGTCGTACACCGCATCTAACGCATCGGCGTAATACAGCGGATCGCTCTGGGCGCGGTGTTGTTGCAAGGCGAAAATATCGTCGTCCATTGCCTGTTTTAAAAGGGTAAAATCGGCCCGTTTGGAGGGGGATAACTGCTTGGCGGAAAGTTCGTCCAAGGTATTGCGCACCGCACGCAAGGCGGCCAGTTGGGCGGCTTGGGCGCGGGGGGAGCGGTCGTTCAATTTGGCGTTGGCCGAGGTGTAGCCTAACCGCCCGGCGCGTTCGGGTTCGGACGTGAGCGTAACGGAGGCGTAGCGGTTGGCCGCATCGTCTAGGGCGTTGTCTGTTAAAAGGAAATCAATATTTCCAAAGTCAAAGCCCGTTTGGGCGTTGGCGGCGGAAAAAGCAAAAAGCCCGCAGGCGCAGCCCAATACAGCAAAAAATATGTTTTTTTTCATAGATTCCTGTTTGCGAGTAAGGTAAAACGCTCCCGGGGAGCGGACAAAGATATTGTATTTTTTGCGGGCGCGCTTTGTCAATTTAAAAAGGTTTGCTAAACGCGGTGAAATTTGTTACAATAAATTATCTTCAAACGGCCGTACATTTAATAAAGGTTTACCCGCAAGGCCGTTTTTGCTATAATCTAGTTATAACCCTTTCCGGGCCATTAGCTCAGTTGGTAGAGCAGACGCCTCTTAAGCGTAAGGTCGTGAGTTCGAGCCTCACATGGCCCACTTTGGATTTTCAAACATAAAAGAAGTGAAAAAATATAGGACGGGTGGCGGAACCGGTAGACGCGTACGCCTTAGGAGCGTATGGAGCAATCCGTGAGGGTTCAAGTCCCTCTCCGTCCAGATTTTCGGCTATGCCGATACAACAGGAGTGAGTACGATGTCCATCTTCAAAACTGCCCAGGCCGGGGAAGTAAAAACCAAACAATTAGGCAAAGAAGGCTGCCGCGTTACGTTGTCCGTGGAAGCCGCCCCCGAACTGGTAACTAAATGCTTTCAAAACGCTGCCGTGCAGGTACAATCCCGCGCGCAAATGCAAGGTTTCCGCGCCGGTAGAGTGCCGCTTGACCTCGTTAAACAAAATTTTGCCGGACATATTAAAGAACGCGCCTTGGACTTGACCGTTAAAGCCGCTATCAACGCCGCTATTGCCGACGCCAAGTTGGATGCGGTGGCCGTTCCTACCCTCACCAAGGCCGATTTTGCCAATTTCAACGAAGGCAAAGCCTTCCCGTTTGAAATTGCGGTAGATGTCGCCCCGGAATTTGACGTAAAAGATTATAAAGGTATTGAAATTGCCAAAAAGCCCGAAACCGCCACGGACGCTGACGTAAACGAAAACCTCGCCCGCGTGCAGGATGCCAACGCCCGCTTGGAAAGCGCCAAAGACGGCGCCGTCATTGACGATAAATGCTATGCGGTTGTGCATTACAAAGGCCAGCGCAACGGCAAAGACGATTACAAATTGAGCGCCGACAGCGAACTGGTGGATATGGCCGCCCCGCAAACGATGCCCGGCTTGGCCGAAGCCATTAAGGGCCTCAAAAAAGGCGACGAAAAAGATTTTGAGTCCAAAGACGGCAAGGATATGCTTTCCTTCCACGTGGTTGTGGACGATATTAAAAATAAACTCGTGCCCGCGTTGGACGATAGTTTCGCCAAAGATATGGGCTTTGACACCTTGGACGCTTTGAAGGCCAAAGTAAAGGAAAGCCTGGACGAAGAAGCCAAACAAAACGCCCGCCGCGACGAAATTGCCCAAATTGAAAACCACTTGGTGAAAGCCAACGATTTTGCCTTGCCGCAAAGCTTGGTGGAAGAATATACGGAATCTTCCCTCAACAACTTTGTGCGCAGTATGACGCAAATGAAGCCCGAACAATTAAACGCTGAACAGCGCAAAGCGTTTGAAGAACGCATCCGCCCCAGCGTGGAAAAGGACTTGCGCATTGGCTACATCGTGCACGCCATTGCCAAAAAGGAAAACTTGGAAGCCACCGAGGCCGACTGGAAAGCCGAATTGGACAAGAGCCTTGCTTCCAACACGCAAAATAAGGCCGACGAAAAGAAAATTAAATCTTTCTTTGACGAACGCAAAGCCCACATTTTGGCTACGCTTTCCGAACGCAAAGTATTTGATTTCTTGAAAGCCGAAGCGAAATATAAATAATTTTGCTAAAAACTGCAAATTGAAACTACTGCCCCGCTTGGATTTTATTCCCGGCGGGGCGGTGTTTTTTGGGGTGCGTGCTGTTTCAGGCATCCCCGAAGCATTTGGTTACCCGCAGTGTTTTCAGAACCTATCACTTGGGTAGTTAGTCTTTTGCATTGTTGTTGTCGTCATCCTGGAAAGTTGTAGTCCAGGATCTGCTGTTGTTGTTTTCTTTTTTAAATAACGACAGATTCCCGACTACGACACTCGGGAATGACAACTAAAAGAAATAAGGTCATCCTAGAAAGTCCGCTAGCGCGGGGCTCTGTTGTTTTTCCTCTTGTTTTTAGTAAAAAATAAATTATAATATAAGTGTATCTCTGTTTTTAATGGGAGTATTTTATGAAGAAAACCTTATTTTTATTTACCCTTTTGTTGGCGCCTTTGGCCGCTTTTGCCGATAGTGCAAACAAAATGACGATGGTAACCTATTTCCCTGTGCCTTATGTCGCATACAGCCAGGTAGATGTAACTAAGCAAATGGATATCGGCCTGACGAGTGCCTGCCAAATGAACTTGGGCTGTACGGCGGACGAGGGGTTTAGCACGGGCAAATCCTTGCGGGTAAACACCGCACTCAACATTGCCGGGGGCAAACTGGATTTAAACGACGCTCCCGCGATTGACGGGGATACGGTGCTTATCGGCAGTGGCAACGGCGTGGCGGATTTTGATTTTAATACTAACCTGCGCGTAGCCAACTACAAGCAGGGTTATACAATGCAGGCGGACAATATGTATTTGAGCGAACTTAATTTGTTTGGCTACAAATTCCCGGCTTGCAGCGGGGAAACGATGAGTTGGCAGAAATTAAAACTCAAAAATAAAGAAGAGGTGTATTTGGTCTGTGGCGAGGCGGAAATGCAGCCGGTTCAAACTTGTAGTGATGCTACTTACAAGGCGAGCCATAAAAAAGAGTGCTGTCCATCCGCTCCTCAAACCGATACGGTGTGCTGGACATATTGGTGGGACGGAGATACAAGCGCTGGGGATGAAGAATCCGGTTGTCAAGTAGAATATGATAGAGGAACTTGTAATTATGAATGTAATGCTGATACATTGGGTAAGTCCTGTCAAATAGATGAATGTTCGGGCGGGACGGCTGTATGGGGGATGTATACTTGCACGCGGGAGAAGAACGGTTGGTAAGGAAGTTTTCTCCATATGAAACTCCCCGGGCTCACGCCCGGGGTTTCTTGTGCCTAGAAAACCACCGGCTAGGCCGGTGGTTCAGTAAGGTTCTACCGTTCCCCCGGACAAAAAAACTCCTTTTGTTATGCCCAATGACTTAAATAAGTTATCACATACAACGTGGAACTGCAAGTATCATATCGTATTTGCCCCAAAATGTCGTCGCCAAGTGTTTTAGGAGATAGGGAAAATACTATGCAAATTATGCGAATGGAAAGGGGTAGAGATAGTAGAGGCGGAAGTATGCCCGGACTATATCCATATGTTATTATCAATGCCTCCGAAATACAGCGTAGGGATATATAAACGGTAGGGAAGAATAAAGTAAAGATAGCGGAATATATCAAAAACCAATTACGAGAGGATAAATTAGGCGCGCAACTGCCATTTGATAAGAGTCCGTGGGAAGGGAATAAGCGAAAGTGAACGCGAGCGACAGGCAGTTGAGACGCGTTACACGCGTGGCTAGTAAGGAGGGGCAGG
>NZ_DJOA01000007.1:0-30599 GCF_002437085.1 Candidatus Avelusimicrobium stercoris
CCTTTAAAAAGAACGACGGAAAGACAACAACAGATCCCGTATAAAAACTCTACGGGATGACGGCAGGGAAAAGGCCGTTATAAAAATAAAAGCCATACTGGAACCTTTGCCGAGCCCACCGCGCCCCCCAAGCCACAAAAAACCGCCCTAGGAAAAATTCCCTAGGGCGGTTTTAATACCTTAAATAGCCGTTATTTCCCGGCGCCACAGCATTTTTTGTACTTCTTGCCACTGCCACACGGGCACGGGTCGTTGCGCCCGATTTTGGGCCCTTGGTGGACAACCGTTTCCACCTTGGAGGGCGCGGTGCCGTTTTCCGCACGGAGTTCGGCTTCGTGGTTCTTCATCCACTTCTTCATTTGGCGGATGCTCTTAAAATCCACGCCGTCCTTTTCCATACGTTTGGCGATATCAATAAAGCGCTTTTTAATGGTCGGGTCCTGCAATTTGCTTTTAATCATTGAGGGCAGAGAATCAATTTCCCGTTCAATGCGCTCCTCAATAGACTCCTTTTTACCGTTTTTAGCCGGTTCGGCCGGAGTGGCCGCTGTTTCTTCTTTTTTCTTAAATGGATTCCACATAATGTACAACTCCTAATTATTCGGAAATAAGTTTTTCTACAAAATTCTTAATGATTTCCGCCTTTTCAAAATAATGTTTTTCCCGCGGGATAACCAAGCGGTTGGGGTGTTTTTCCCAAATTTTCAAAATGCGGTCATCCAAGTCAAACGCCTGCTGTAAGTTTTCGGTGCGGACGTTGGTGGCTTGGTAAAAATCCTTCTCCGGCGGCGGGGATAAGTGGATTACGGCATCGTAGCGGGCAAGTTCCGCTTCCAGCGAACTGTGCATAGACTTAAAAAAGTCTTCCGGGCCTTTGGGCCAATACACGGCACCGTCAATAGATCCGCGATCGCACACCATTACCTTGGCGTTGGAGGTTTTTTCGGCTAATTCTTCCAACTGGTGCACGGTGTAAAAAATAATGTTTTGGGCGTGTTCAATGTGCACGGGGCTGTTGTCCTTACGCGGAAAACCGCCGCTGTAAATCAGGGTTGCGGCTTCCTGCACGAGGGCAATTTTGTTACCGAAGGTTTCCTTCAAAATAGAAAGAGCCGTGGTTTTGCCGCCGCTGGGGCCGCCGGTTAAAACGATTTTTTTCATAAGTTATCCTTTAATGATTTTTTCTACAAAATTCTTAATGGCTTCCGCCTTTTCAAAAAAGTGTTCCGTCCCGCCCACTACCAAGCGGTTGGGGTGTTTTTCCCACATTTTTAAAATTTTGCGGTCAATTTCAAACGCCTTATCCAAGGTTTCCGTGCGCACGTGCGTGGATTGGTAAAAGGCCGGGTTGGACGGCGGAGACAGGTGCAACACCGCGTCGTAGCGGGCGAGTTCCGCCTCCAAAGACGTACCCATATGCGCAAAAAACGCTTCCGGGCCGTCCGGCCAATAAACGGACGCGTCCACCGTACCGCGGTCGCACACGATAAGGGGCGCCGTGGACGTTTGTTCCGCCAATTCTTCCATTTCCTTGGTGGCTACGAAAATAATCTGCTGGGCGGCTTCAATATGCGCGCGGCTGTTGTCCTGCCGCGGAAATCCGCCGCTAAAAATCATTGTGGCGGCTTCGCGCACGAGTTCCACCTGCGGGCCGAAAGTTTCTTTCAGCACCGACAGAGCCGTCGTTTTGCCGCTGTTGGGGCCGCCTGTAATGGCGATTTTTTTATGCTTCATTTTTGTCCTCCGTGGCGTCCTTTGTGGGAGCAAGGGCCGCCTTTTGGGCTGCTTCTAATTCTTTTAAGTATAGCACTTTTAAGTCCTCAAATTCTTTGCGTTGTTCTTTGGGTATATCCCGCACGGTGGAATTGCGGTTCTTCATCTTTAAGAAATCTACAAATTTATTCTTTTCTTTAATGCGGAAATCCAAATGCGGCCCCGTGGAAAGCCCCGTGCTGCCCACATAGCCGACCGTTTGCCCCTGTTTGACCTTGGCCCCGGCCTTAATGCCCTTGCCATACCCCTTTAAATGGCCGTAAGAGGTCATATAGCCGTTGGCGTGGCGGATTTCCACATAGTTACCAAAACCGCCTTTGTATCCGGCCACTTTCACCGTTCCATCCGCCACCGCCTGAACCGGGGTGCCCGTGGGGGCGGCGTAATCAATACCCAAATGCGGGCGGCGGATTTTTAAAATAGGGTGCAACCGCCCATAGGAAAAGCGCGACGAAATACGGTAATTGCGGAAACTGATGGGCGACTTTAAGAACATTTTTTTGCTCATTTTGCCCGTTTCGTCATAGAAATCGTCTTCAAAATAAAAGGCGTAAGTCGTGCCGCCCTCAACGCTTTTGTAAGAAGCGGCAAGCAAATCCTGGCTGGTTATTTCACCCGTGGAAGTATAATTTTCCTCCCACAAGGCGGCATATTCGTCGCCGTTGCGGGTATCGGTGTTAAAATCAATCGTCCAAGAAAACGCATCCGTAAAATCCAAAATAAGCGGCACCTGTAACCCCTTGGAAAGCATAGAGTTAAACAAGGAGCCTTTAATCTTTCCGGCGGCGGTTTTAATGCGGGTTTTAATTTCCACATCACTTACCCCGGCCACCAGCGCGCCGTCCACGTGTGCCACATTGGCTACATAATAGCGTTTAAAGCCCTGCGTAAGCAGTAGCATAATAAAGTGCCCGTCCGCATCCACGGAGAGCGAATAAACATCGCCCTTTTGCAGTTTGCGCGTATCGGCCACCGTGGAGAGTTTGCCCACAATTTGCGCCACCTCTTGGTTGGATAAACCCGCTTCCTGCAAGGCTACATAAATCGGTTTTTCTTTAATGGTAAATTCCTGCACCGGGATTTCTCGCTCGCGGAGGTTTTCTTTTTCCTGCTCGTCTTTTACGCGCGAAATGTGCAACGCCATCCCCGTTGCCACAATAATCACGCACAGGGTGAGCGTGTAAAACAAGATATCGTGGTAGCGGCGGTAATGCTGCTGGATAAAGGCTAGGAATTTTTCTTTCATAAGCACAGCAGGGGGCGGCCGTTAAGCCGCCCCCTGATAAACTATTTTTGGTCCTTTAAGAAAGAGCACAACGCAATGGCGTTGAGTTTCACTTTCGGGTCATCGGCGCGGGAAGGCAAGATGACCGGAATCTTCGGGCCCACGAGCACAGCCGCGGCTTCCATATGGTCGCCAAAGAAGGCCAAGGCTTTATAGAGCGGGTTAGCGGCGTCCAAGTCCGGCAACATCAAGATATCAGCATCGCCGGCCACCACTTTGCCTTTAATGCCCTTTTCAGCGGCGCGTTCAGGCGAGAGAGAAATGTACAAGTCGTACGGACCTTCCACCGTGCAGCCGGTGATTTTCCCTTCCGCGTTCATTTGCGCCAAGGCGGCCGCATCCACAGTAGAGGGGATTTTTTCGTTTACTTTTTCCACCGGGCAAACGCAGGACACTTTCGGCGTTTCCAAACCGAGTTTGTGCATCGTGTTGACGGCGTTCTGGATGATTTTGGCCTTTTGTTCCAAGGTCGGGGCAATGACCACGGCGGAATCGGTTACCGCAAAGGGTTTGTGGTATTTCGGCGTGCTGAACAGCACAAAGTGGGACAAGAGCGCCCCTTCCGGCACCAAGTGGGCTTCTTTATTCAAAATCGCCTTCATATAATACTTGGTATCCACGAGGCCTTTAATCAAAAAGTCGCCTTTGCCGGCCAAGATTTGGTCCACGGCTAATTTGCACATCGTGGGGACGTCTTCGCAGTCAATATATTCAAATTTGCTGTCGTTCAAACCCACTTCGGCTACGGTTTGTTTGACGGCGGCCAGCGGCCCAATCAAAATACCGTGGGAAATAAGGCCGTTCTGGTCGGCCATTTTGATAGCCGTCAGCGCTTCTTTATTGTTCGCGCCCGGCACTACTACACGGTTTGATTTCCCTTTTACTTGTTCAATCAAATCGGCAAAACTTTTGAATTTCATATTTATCTCCTTACAAGAATAACTTTTAAATCAACTGTACTTCTTTACAATCTTGGGATTATCCAGCGCGCGGCGGGCGGCCTCGCGCAGGGCGTCCTTTTCCTCGCTGCCCGGGAATACATATACCGGGGCAATCCAACTGACATACGTGCTAATGGCCTGCGGGATATATTTGCTGTTCATCAGCCCGCCCGTAAGCGCAATAAAATCCACTTTTCCTTCCAGCACAACGGCCATTGCCCCAATGTATTTGGCAATTTGGTAAATCATTGCGTCCTCGGCCAGTTTGGCTTCCTCGCGCGTACAGCAAATGAGGGAGCCGGGGCGTTTTTCGCCCGTGCGGATAAATTCTTCCAAATCTTTTACGTCGGACGTGCCCGTATAGGCCACCAGTCCGCCCTTGCCGCGCAGTTTTAGGCGCATATCACGCAAGGTATATTTGCCCGAATAACACATCTGCACCAAGCCAGAGTTGGGCGTACCGCCGCTTCTCTGCGGGGTCATCGGGCCGTCGCCCTCGTAGCCGTTGTTTACATCTACGACTTTCCCCTCGCGGTGCGCACCGACGGTAATGCCGCCGCCACCGTGGCAAACGATACAATTCATTTTCTCATATGGTTTGCCCAACTTCCCCGCAATTAAACGCGCCACGCGTTTTTGGCTTAATGCGTGGAAAATGGAAATACGCGGATTTTCGGGCATACCCGAATAGCGGGCAACGGGTTGGAGTTCGTCAATAACCACCGGGTTGGCAATAAAACTGGGGCATCCTGCATATTGGGCGATTTCGCGCGCCAAAATGCCGCCTAAATTACTGGGGTGTATTCCACCATAGCGGCCGGTTTCCAAGTCGCTTACCATTTGGTCGTTTACAGCATACACGCCGCCCTCTACGGAGCGGATAAAGCCGCCGCGGCCAATGACCGCATCAATTTCTTTGAGCGGAACCTTGTGGTCTAGCAGGTAATCCAAAATCAGTTTGCGGCGCAGGGGCAACTGTTCGGTAACGTTTTTGCCTTCGTAGGGCTCCAAATCGGTCAGCGAATAACGAACAGTAACTTCAAACACGGGCGTATTGCCGCGGTAGTAGCCAATATCGTCCGAGGTGGACCCCGGGTTAATAACTAGGATGTTGTAATCCATTTGCGCCCCCTGTAAGCATTAGTTATATTTTAACAAATATAGCGGCCTTTGGCCGGACGATTTACGGCAACTTGGAAGATAACTTGTCCGCCCATTTTTTTAAGAAAAACAACTGCTCCCGGCTTAACCCTTGGCGGGAAAGCATATGACGCAGGAGCGCTTTGCGCTGGTCCGAAGAAAAATCGGTCTTAAAGCCGGATTTTTCAAATAGTACGTCCGCAGACGAAATAAAAATTTCCTTTTGCGCGTCCGTAGGCGCTTCGGGCGCCTGCCCGGGGCGGCGGATAGCCTTAAAACCGGGCCGCCGGGAAAGTTCATAACAGGTTAAAATAACGGCTTGGGCCAAATTGATGGACGGCTGTTTGGAAGCCGTAGGAATATTCAGCACCACATCGCACCGTTCAATATCCTCGCCGGAGAGGCCGCTCTTTTCGTTGCCAAACACCAAGGCTACGCGCCCTTTTGGGGCGGTTTGTAAGCGTTCGTTGAGAGAAGGCAAGGGGACAATTTCCTGCTTGATTTCCCGGTTTTTAATGGCGGTGGAAGCCATAGAAAACGTGGCATCTTGCAAGGCTTCATCCAAGGTGTCGCACCGCTTGGCTTGCTGCATAATGTCATTTACGCCCACCGCGCTGACGGATTCCCGCCAGACGGGTTCGTATGGGTCCACCACGCGTAAATCGGACAAGCCGAAATTGCCCATTGCCCGCGCGCAGGCCCCAATGTTATTGGGGTCGCGCGGGCGTACCAACACAATGCTAATGGGGTTCATCTGTTTAAGGCCTCCCCGATAGATTCGGCAAAGGTGGGGTGGGCAAAAATAACTTCCTTTAACTGCGCCACCGTCATTTTGGCGGCCAAGGCTACGCTGACGGCGTGGATAAGTTCCGCCGCGTGTGCGCCCGCAAACACGCCGCCTAATAATTCCCCGGTTTGCGCGTTGCTGATAAGTTCGTAATATCCTTCGGTTTGGTCCTGCGCTACGGCGCGGCCGTTGGCCAGCAAAAAGGCCTTATGGGTTTTAACGGGCAACCCCTTGGCTTCGGCCTGCGCGCGCGTAAGACCCATAGAAGCAATTTCGGGCGATGTGTAAATGGCGCGCGGCACGCTTTCGTTGTGATAAACCGCCGGAACGCCGCACAGGTTGGAAGCCGCCACCTCGCCCTGCCGGCTGGCCGCGTGCGCTAATTGGAAGAGGCCGTTTACATCGCCGACTGCGTAAATATTCCCCTTTAACTGCAAGGTTTGCGGATTTACCTGCACGCCCTTGCGGGTCCAGGTTACGCCGATATTTTCCATTTTAAGCGCGCTTAAATTTACGCTGCGCCCAATGGCCGCTAAAACAGCATCTGCTGTTATGGTTTGCCCGTTGGAAAGCGTAAGCGTATAGACACCGTTTTCATAAGTTATACCCGTTGCGCTTGTACCCGTACAAAGTTTAATGCCCCGCTTGCCAAACGCTTGGGTCAGCACGCGGGCCGCGCCTTCGTCTTCCAGCGGCAACAAACGCGGCTGCATTTCCACAATGGTTACCTTTACGCCCAACTCGTTCATAAAATCGGCCATTTCACAGCCGATTACTCCCCCGCCCACAATCACTATTTCCTTGGGCAGCTGCGGCATATCAAAAATGGTGGAATTGTCGTAAATTTTATCCTTTATTTGGTCAAACGGAGCCGGAAAAAACGCTTCGGACCCGGCGGCTAAAATAATGCCGTCCGCTTCCAGTTGCTGTTCCGTGCCGTCCGCTTTTTTTACATTTACGGTATGTTCGTTTACAAAAGAGGCTTCCCCGTTTATTACTTCCACCCCCGCCTTTTTAAGCAGAAAGGACACCCCTTGCGTCAGTTTGCGCGTGGCCGCGCGCTGGCGGGCCTGGATTTTTCCCCAATCTAACAGACTAAACAGTTTATCCGCCTGTTCCTGTGCGCCGTACGCGCACAAGACGGAAATGGTTTTAACCGTGTGGAAGCGGTGCGCCGCATCCAATAAAGATTTGGACGGAATACAGCCGCAATTTAAACATACCCCGCCGACTTTGTTTTTTTCCACCAGCGTAACCTTGGCCCCCAAAGAAGCCGCCTTTAACGCGGCCGGATACCCCGCCGGGCCGCCGCCGATTACAACGATATTTTTCATAATTTCCCCCTTATACGGCATTTTGATTATATTTATTCTAGCATTAAAAACAGTATAATAAAAAACGAGAAACACTATGCCAAATAACCCTTCTTACATCGGACACCGTGAACGCATCCGTGAAAAATTCGCCTCGGCGGGGTTGGACAGTTTCCTGGACCACGAAACCCTGGAACTGCTTTTGACCTATGCCGTGCCGCGCAAAGACACCAAACCGATTGCTTGGGCATTGCTTAAAAAATTCGGCTCGTTGGCCGCCGTGCTGGACGCGGACCCGGACCAACTTTCGCAAGTAAATGGGGTGGGCCCCGCTACCGCGCAGTTTTTAAAATTAATCCGCGCGGTGTTTAAAAAGTATTCGCTCTCGGAAGTAAAAGAGCGCGTAACTATCCGCACGCCGCAGCAGGTGCTGGAATATTGCAACGCCTCGCTGGCCGGAAAGCAGGAAGAGTGTTTAGAAATTATTTATCTTTCCGTGCGCAATACCGTTATGGGCACGGAAGTTATCGCCTCGGGACTGATTGACCGGGTGGCCGTATCGCCGCGCAAAATTGTAGAGTGCGCCCTAGCGGCCAAGGCTCCGGCCATTATTTTGGTGCACAACCACCCGTCGGGCGACGCTTCGCCCTCGCAGGAGGACATTGAACTCACGCGCGATGTGGTGCGGGCGGCGGAACTGTTTGGCATTTCGGTACACGACCACATTATTATCGGCAAAGGGTCGCATTACAGTTTAAAGGCCAATGGGAAGATATAATATGAACATTTTAAAGGAAGTGCTAAAATACCAAGTTTATCCGGCAATGGGGTGCACAGAACCCGTTTCCGTAGCGTTATGCGCCGCATATGCCGCCAAGGAATTGGGCGGAGAAATAGAAAAGGCCGAATTTCAGTTAGACGCGGGCACCTACAAAAACGGTATGGGCGTGAGAATACCGAACACGGACGGAGAAAAGGGCAATCTATTAGCCGGCGCAATGGGGATTTTGCTGGCCAGGCCGGAACTAAATATGGAAATTTTATCTGCCGCCGACAAAACCATTTTAGCCCGCGCCAAGGAAATGCTCAAAAAACATAAGGTAACTATGGAAGTCGCCCCGCAGGCGCACGGCTTTTACATTGCCTGTACGCTAACGGGCAAAAACCATAAAACCGCCAAGTGTATTATTGCGGGCAGCCATACGGACGTGGCGTATTTATCGTGTGGAAACGAAATAAAAGTAAACCATTTGCCGCTTGAAAACCACGCCCAAAAGGCGCACGATTTTAAACAGGCGTTAAAAAACGCCACCTTGCAGGATTTATTAAACGCCGCCGATAACGCGGACGAAGAAGATTTAAAATATATCAAAAAAGGCGTAGAAATGAATTTAAAGGCGGCCGAACTGGGCCAAGCGTTGCAAAAAGTAGGCTTTTACATCAAGGAACTCGTCCGCAAGAAACTTCTGCAAATGGATTTAATTTCTTCCACCAAAATTTTGACCGCCTGCGCCGCCGATGCGCGTATGGACGGGCAAGCCGTGCCCGTTATGGCCAGCGGGGAATCGGGCAACCAAGGGGTAGTAACCATTTTGGTTCCGTGGAAGGTGGGCAAGGAAATGGAAGTGGAAGAAACCACCATTTTAAAAAGCATTGCCCTTTCGCACTTATTAAACGGCTATGTAAAGGTGTTTACCGGGGAACTGGCGCCCATTTGCGGCTGTGCGATTGCCGCGGGCGTAGGGGCCACGGCGGCCATTACGTACCAACAACGCGACAACTGCGTGCCAGCCGTTACGCTGGCGATTAACAATATTATTAGCGACATTGGCGGTATGCTGTGCGACGGCGCCAAAAGCGGTTGCGCCTTAAAGGTGGTCAGTTCCACCGATGCGGCTATCCGCGCCGCCTATATGGCAATACACGACTACGGCATTACGGAAGTGGAGGGCTTTGTCGGGCACACGGCAGAAGAGACGATTCAAAACTTGGGCAGTATTTCCACCGTGGGGATGAGCCGCGTGGACCCGATGATTGTAAATATTATGCAGGAGAAATGCAATAAATGAAGCGCAGGGATAACGAACTAATCTTCTCCTTCCACCAGAATATTTTTAATAAATTCTTGGGGTGCCTGCTCGTGCTGGGGATGATTACGCTGACCGTATGCTTATTTCACAGCCGGGAATTGCTTTTTATCTATATTCTCAGTATGGCGGTAAGCATTTATGTTTTTACGCTTATCTTTTTTTCCCCGGCCGTATGTAAAATTTATCCGGATCATATAGCGTGGAAACAAGTAGAAACGACGGGCAAACCCGCCAAAAAATACAGCCTTTTATGGCCGGAAGTAAAGGCGTTTTACCTAGCCGATCGGCTAGTGTACTGCGGACGGGGAAACAAGTTGAAAACTGTATTAATCTTAGTAACGGGGAATTTTTGCTCGCACAAAATGCAAAACTTCGGCTTTTTGTCTAAAAAAGACCGCGAAGCGTTGCTAACGGAGTTAAAAGTACGCGGCATAGCGGAACTGCCCTTCCAGGCCGGAGACTCCGCGGAAGAACTTATACAGAAATTTGAGAAGCATTTCCCGCATTAAACTATTCCCGGGCGAAGGTATAGGCCATTACCTTTTTGGCGCCCGCCGCTTTTAAGGCCACGGCACACCCCTCTAATGTGGCCCCTGTGGTGGCAACGTCGTCAATTAACAAAACAGTTTTGCCCTTTACGTCCGCCGGATTTTTGCACGCAAAGGCCCCCTTCATATTGGCTAATCTGCCCATACGCCCCAAGGTGGTTTGACTAACCGTATTTTTAATACGCACCAAACTTTTGGTATCTGCCGTTAAACCCACCCGCGGGGCAAAATTTTCCGCTAACAGTTCGCTTTGGTTATAGCCGCGCGTACGGTTTCTTTTAGGGAAAAGCGGCACCGGCATTACTACTTCCGCCTCCGCCAGTTCCGGGTAGTTTTTATAACGCACCGCCATTTGCGCGCCCATATAACGGGCCAAATAATCCGCCCGTGCGTATTTTAACGCGTGGACCAGTGCGCGGGAAGAGGGATTAAATTTAAAGGCGGAACGAATCACGCGGCACTTGTATTCCCGTTCTTTGCTCCCCCGGCAGGCAAAACAATGCGCCCCGCCGTACTTTAACACCGCCCCGCACCGCTTGCAAATATACGGCCCGGGTGCGGCCAAACGGGACGAGCACGAAGCACACAAGGGTTCTTTTGCGTTCCAAGGCAAATCACACCCGCACGCAAAACAAGTGCGCGGCAAAAAGAAATGCAGTAAAAGTTTAAAAAATGCCGCGCCATATTTCATATTAAAATTGAATTGTTACGTTGGCCGCCACGTTATAGGCGGTATAATCCTCGGTTTCCACATAGGCGTGGTTGAGCACCGTCAGCCCGCCGGAGAGCGTAAAACGCAGGTTCTGCGACATTTCATAATCCAGCGATGTGGTAACATCGTACATTTGGTAGTTGTCCTTTACCTCTACCGGGGATTTTTTATCCGTATAGGTAAGTGTGGTATTCCAAATCACGCGGTTGGTGGCGTTGTACATTTTGTTCACAAACGGCAGTTTAATGCCACGCGGGATATTAAAGTCCCACCGCAGGTTTAAACTGGGCGTAGTGGTGGTGGTGCTTTCGCTGATTTTACCCGCCACCAGCCACTTATCGTGCGCTGAATACAGCACTTTCGGCGTTACGCGCAGAGACCCCACATAAAAGGATGTCTGGGCAGAAATATCGCTGTCGCGCACCGTTTCCAAACTGGTGCCCGCGCGCAGATCGGTTTTGTCGGAATCCTTGCGCGTATAATTAAGCACCGTATCAAAATAGTTAAACAGCATAAAGCGCAAATCCCCGCCGTATTGCTTGGTGTATTGTTCGTCCGTACCCGTGTTGGTCTGTTCCACCCAACTGTAACGCAGTTTTAAGTTGGACGAACTGAACCAACGCCCGCCGTAGAAGAATTTTTCCAAGTCGGAAATGGAAAACGTCATATCCGGCAGGGTCAAACTGGTGGAATCGTATGATGTACCCGTTTGCTCGTTGGACTGTAAAGTTTTGGTAAAGTTGTTAATAAGCGAAATCGTTTTAAACGGGGACGCTGCGCCACCCATTTCGTAGCGGGCCAGCGGGCTCCAACGCTGGGTAGAGGTAAAGGTATCGCGCAGAATTAAACTTTTGCGGTAGCCATAATCGCCCACGTCTTTTAACGAACCGCCGCGAATCCACAGTGCCTTACGGGAATCAAACCCGCTGTCCACATCCGCCCACGCATCGGCGTCCTGTATGCGGTAACTGGACGAAATAACAAAGGTATTAAACAACTTGCTGTTGGGCAAAAGTTCGTTGCCGTTAAGCGTTAAGGAAACGCCGCCGTCCGCGTTACGGTTGACGGTTTTCACTTCGCCCACGCCCACCTCTACGCGCGTGCCGGAGGCAGTCAGCGTTTTGGCGTTTAAGTTATTGTTTTCCTGCGTACTGATGTTGTAACTGACAGACGGAGCCAGCCATTTATTAATCTTCCAAGTGCTGTTAAAGCCCGTGTTTTGCGTGAGGGCCTTGGGGTAACTGATATCCTGCTGGGATGCGGACGAATACTGCGTGCGGTCCTCTTTGCTTTTGCTTAAACTGTAACTGGGCGTAAAGGTAAACGAATTATTGGGCTGGTACGTTACCTTCATATTCATTTTTTGCGTGTTTTCGTCCGTATTGTAATAATTGGCGGATTCCAAGTGTTTGCTGCGGTCGTAGTCTATGGACGAGTCGGTAATGTGGTATCCGGCGGAAATATTTTTGAAAGAACCCGCCGTGTGCGAAAGGGTCGCCCCGTAGGTGCGGGCGTCGTCTTTGCGCTTCATTACGTCGTATTTTACTTGGTCCGTAGTATATTCCAAACCGATTTTGGGCAAATTTTCCTTAATAAAATCCCCGCGCACCATTGTGCTTTGGCGGTCCACCTTGCCCTTATCTAACAGGCTGACGGTGTTGTAATCCTTGGAGTCCGTAATCAAGGGCGTAACCGTGCTGGATTTAGTCAAATTGGCTTCCATTGGAAACTCTTTAATTTTGTTTACCTTAACAAAATATTCCTGTTGGGTAACCTCTTGGTTTTTGGCAACGGAAAGGGGCGTTTCAAAATTACTGTCTTGGTATTTGTACTTGGCCCCCGCGCTGCCCCACTCGTCCAACTTTACAACTACATCGCCCTTGTAAGCCGTGCCCTCTTTGGTAATGGCGCCCGCCAAGTGGATGACGTTGAGCCATACTTCGCCTTGGCTGCCAAGCGTTGGCTTTTCTTGATCGAATTTTGCAGTATAGGTCTCATTATTTGATAGGATTATCTGATAAACACCTTCTTGTTGAAGAATGGTTGTCTTTATAGTTCCAGCAACAATAGTAAAATTCTCATCTTTGTAAAGAGTTAGGCCCGGTTGTAAAATCTTACTACGGGAAAAAACGGTCTCGCTATCTTCTCCCCGTTCAAGAGTATAAGCATAATGGATTTCCTTTTGCACCCCCGCCAAAATCAAACTGACCTCTTGGAAGTTTAAAATGCCGTTGGACGAACGCACTGGCTCCACCCGCACATTATAGGACGGGTCGGACACGTCTTGCAGGGTGTCGGCAATGCCGTCCCCGTTGGAATCCACCATTTTTAAGGAAATAAGCCGCCAACCGTTAAAGTTGGTCGGCACCACGACTTTATCGTAATTGCTTTCCGTGCCGACTTTTAAGAAAAATTCCGTACCGTCTTGATTTAAGGGAATATCGGTTCCCTGCTGCATTGCCCCGTGAAGCAGAAAGCGCACCTCACGGTGCTGGCTGAAATCCATTGTGGAAAAGTTGCGGTTGGCATAAACCTCTTCGCTATCACCCAAGGCGGCAGTATTAAATTTAAGGTTTAAGGATTGGTCCAGCGCATTGGCGGAACCGGTGGACTTTTTGTAATTATCCAAGGAGCCGTACAAATAGTTAAACACCTCTCTGCCGTCGCCCGTGCGGTCCGCAAAAATAGGCTCGTAATTGGCGTTATCCACGTTATTAATGCCCGCGGCGGAAAACACGGACGGGGAAATCCCTTCCTGCGGGTTCCAAGCCGTGCCAGACAAGGCCACATTGGCGATTTTAATTTGCCCCTTTAATTTAGTACCCTTTTTAAGCGTAATGCGCAAATGGCGCACCGCCGTCCACTCGCTTTTATCGTTAATGGTTAAGGGAGCGGTAAAGGTCTGCCACGTGGTATTATCGGCCACGTTACCCACCAGCCCGGGGATAGAAGCCCCCGCAAAACCGAAATTACCCTGAGAAGGGATACTTTCTGTATCGTACTTGCCGTTGCCGTTTAAATCCTGCGTATCAATGCGCCCGTTGGGCTGGGATTCGGGGTTATAGACGTTATTTACAAACGGGTTATAGCGGTGTTCGGTACCGTCCGGGTCCGTGAACAGCCAGCCAATATCCTCGTTCGGCGCCAAACTGTTGCGGCAATATACATCTTCCGTCTTAGGAGCCAGCACGCCACCGCTGCACTGGGTTTCCATACCCGTAGAATTATCCGAATATTCCGAAATATTACCAAAGGCAAAGTTTACCTGCGGCCCACCCGTCTCGCCCAGCATTGTCAGTTCAAACGAGGTTTTAGTGGATAAATCCAAGCCGCTGGTGCTAAGCGGATAAACGATAGAAACCTCATCACGTCCGTCAAAATTTACGCCCTTGGTAAAGTCGTAATCAATGACAAGCACCTGCTGTTTGTCGTTGTAATCGGCAATGGAGTGCGGGTTAATTTCCAAGGATGGCAAATCCTGCGTGTCCCAATGGATAGAATCCCAGAACGAGGTTTTGCCGCTGGGGTTAGAAGCAATAATCCAGTCCCTAAATACGCGCGAGCCCGCCACCTGTTCGTTGGTTTCGTTCATACTGTCAATCATTGCATAACCGAACAGGTTTTGCTTTTTACTGCTCTTGGCTACTTCCGCGCTGAAATCCACAGACAAGGGTTCCGCCAGTTTAATATCCTTCCCGTTGATGTCCGCCCCATAGACCAAAAGGTCTTTGGAGTAATCGCCCACCTGCGGGACGGTGGTGGGTTTATCGCCGCCTTCTTTCAGCACGGTGGCCCCCATTACAATTTTGTCAAAAAGTTTATAGTCCAGCCTACCCCCCATTACGGAGTTGTTGGAGTTGGAACCGTTGGTCGTATCGTAGGTGATATCAATGGTGGAATTTTCGGTAATTTCATCACCCTTGTAAAAGGTGATAAAGCCGGAGGTATAGTCAATGTAATAATCGTTATTGCGCGTTAAGGTACGGCCGTTTAGTTTGACGGTTTCGGACTGGACGACAATGTCCGCCTCAATAAAATAGGTTTTAACCGTGGACTCGTACTGGATTTTAAACGTCATATTTTTGGAAGACGTCGGCGTTGTGCCATAGAGCCCCGGGTCGTTCAAACGGTTTTGCAAATGGAAGATACCCGTATCAAAATCCATAATAATACTGGTAGGATACAAATATTTGGGGTCCGTAACCGCTTGGCCGTTTGCGTCCTGCAACTGCAAAATAAAGTTGCCCTTTCCGTTATCGGACGTAATCTTTTGCGCGCCGATATTGTAATAGGTCTTTAATTCCATTTTGGTAGCGGTTTGGTCGGTGCCCGAAAGGGTGGTTTGGTCGTTTTCGGTTTTGATTAATTTAATGGTATTGGAGCCGTTAAAGCCGCTTAATTGGTTACCCGTGGTGCCGCGGTAGTCCACCGCCAGCACACTTTCGGCCTTAATAGTGCGTTTAAAGGTAATAATACCGCTTGCGTAGTCCACGGTATAGTCCGTACCGCGGGTTAAAAGTTCCCACTTGGCGGAATAGGTGGAACCGCCCAAAAAGTCCTCAGCGTTTAAGGTTACGGGCACATAATCGGAGGATGTATCGTTGTTATCCAAATAAATTTCTTCCGAACCCGGGGAAATGGAACCGATATACGCCCGCCATTGGGAATAGGCGTCGTCCAAGGTGGTATCGCGCGCCCCGTCGGGCACGTTTCCGCCGAAGGTCAAATCGTAATATGTCCGGCGGATGTAGTCTTTATCCGCCAAGGAAACGATTTCCGCCACGCTGCTGCCCACGAATTGCTTTTGTTTGCTGGAACCCTTGGTTTGCGAACCGATTAAATAGAGGTTGGCATTTTGGTGCTGTAAGTGCATTTTGGCACCGAAGAGTTGCTTTTCATACGCAATAAATTCCGTCTGCGGCAGGGACAAATTGATATCACCGAACTCGGCCAGTTGCACCAGTTCCCCCGGCTTGCCACGGTAGGCTACGGATATACTCTTTTCCTCTTCACGTTGGTCGTCGTAGTCAATATCCACAAACACGCGTTCCAAAATTTTACCCTGCATTTTTAACTGCAACTGCTGGTCCATTTCAAAACTGCTGTCGCTGCGTTCGTCCACGCTGTTGTTGTCGTCTTTCTTATATTTTTTAACCGCCATTTTAAAGCCCAGCACATAGCGGCCCGTAAGCGCGATACTCGTGCCGTACAAGGGCAAGGACAAGGTGGGGTTTAAAAGCGTTAAATCGGGGATGGGCTCAGGCTCTTTATCCAGTTTATAAGCCCCCTCTACGGACGTAACCGCCTGCCGCCAAAACTCATTGGAGTATTTTAACAGGTTTGCATCGTCGGGCGGGTCCTCCAAGGCCAGTTTTTCTTCCTCTTTGGCTTGCTGGTCTTCCCTAAAAATATCGTACTGGTCTGTATCCACCAACCGGTACGGAAGCGACTGCGCGCCCGCCGGGAGAGCGAACGTAAATTGCAGGATAAGCAGAACAGCCAAGGCTTGGCGCAGCAGTTTAATCAGGGGATAAAGCCTCATTGTTTCATTTTATAATATTTGTTTTGACGGCGGGGCACGAAAAAGGAAGCCTCGTCGGCTTCCTTTTAAATTAGGGGGAAAAGCACCTACGGACGCCCTATATCCACTGTAACGGTGCGGAACACTTCCCGGTGCCTTAAAATGTCAAATTCCAACGCATCCCCGGCTTTGGCCTGCGGGAATAATGCTTCCAGTTTGGCTGGGTCAAAGGGGAGCGGATAACCGGGCAGATAGACCTTTTCCTTTACCTTGCCGCGGGCATTTAACAACCGCACTTCGCCCACGCTCTCGCCGGACGATACCCAAAAGGCAGTGCGTCCGTTTAGTTTATATTCCAACATTGGAATCATATTTTGCTCGTAATTGCCAATCAGCCACGGCAATGTAAAGCGCGCGTTGGCGGCAAAATAGTGGTACGCGTCGTGATTAAACCCGTCAATAATACCCACCACTTCGCCCGCCTCATTAAGTACCGGGCTGCCGCAAAATCCATCCAACTTAAAGGGAGTGTGCTCGCTCTGCATCGTCAGTTTAAGGCCTTCCCCGTTCACGAGCCTCAAACTGTCCAGGCGCGCCAACCCTTGCACTGCATAGGGGCTGCCCCAAGCGGCCAGTTTATCCCCCGGTTTAGGGGACTGTTTAGCCAGGTGGAGCGGTTTGACAAAATCGGCCGCGTCCAGCGGAAGTTCCACAATAGAAGAATCAGGCGAGTTAATGCCAAATGCCCCGGCCGCGGACACAAACAAGCGGTCATAATCCCGGGATTCGCCTTTTTCATTAAACAAACGCAAATGGACCATACCACCCACGCCACCTACCACGTGGTAGGATAGCACCGCATACAACCGCCCGCTGCCCGAGCGGACAACAAAGCCACTGCCGATTAAAGCACCCGTAAAAATGTTATGGGCTTCCAACAAAGAGGCCCCAATATGCGCTTCTGCCGGGTGGACTTTTCCCACCTCGCTGATAAGCGCCGTCCGGGCCGAAGTATAATGAGGCACGACGGCCTTAATTTCAGGCGTAAGGGCGGACACCACCGGAGCGCGCCAAACGTGTGGCGGAACCACCTTAGGCAATTTTACCGGACGAACGGCCACCTCTACGGCCGCAACGTTGGGCAAGGGCACTTTCGGCGCTTTAACAGGCGCTTCCACAGCCTTACGCGCGGAAAAGACCCGTTTTAGGAACGAGAACTTCTGCGCAAACGCACTGGGCGCAATAAATAATAAACAAACAAATAAAGTAAAAACTCTCATATTTTTATTATATATTTCCGTTTGTCCTTTCTGCCAGGGCCAAAGGTCCCAAGCGCGCCTGGGCACTTTGGACCAATTTCTCCCCCGGCTTACGTTATATTTTGTTAGAATAAGATATATGCACATCAGCATTTTTACCAAATACATCGCCAAAAGCCTGCTGACCTTTTTTGTCGGCGTGCTGGGTATTTTGACGTTTGTTATCTTTATGAACCACTTTATCCGCGTGCTGGATATGGCTATGACGTACGGCACCAGTTTTATGTGGATTGTCTCTTCTCTTTTAAACATTATGCCCGATGTGCTTTGTTTAAGTGCGCCGATGGCCTTTCAAATCGCTATTTTGCTTACGCTGACCAATATGAGCGAACACGGTGAACTGATTGCCCTGCGCGCGGCGGGGTTCTCGTTTAAGGAAATTGTCCGCCCGCTTCTGTTCTGCGCCGTTATTTTATCTGTCATTTTGGTAATTATGGGCAACTGGCTGACCCCGCGCAGTTACAAGCAATTTTTAAACCGCCGCAACGAAGCCCGCAGTAAAATTACCAAGGTAAACTTGGAGCCCAAAACCTTCTTGAACTTGGGCGAGTGGGATTTGTATTTAGAGGATTTGGATAACAAAACCGACGTGGCGCATATGATTCACCTGATTAAAAAGGCGGACAGCGGCGCGCTTTCCACCAAGGTGAACGCCGCCACGGGCAAAGTGATTTTAACCGATACCGCTATCGGCCTACAACTAAAAGACGGACAAATGCAACGCTTGGACGAAAAGGACCAATCATCTATTATCGCCGCCAATTTTGACGATTACACAATGAGCATTTCCCTGTTAAAGGCGCAAACCCGCCGTTTGCGCGTAGGGGAAATGAGCACCACCAAACTCTTGCGCCGCCTGCGCGCTATGCCGCTTGACGAGGAAACCGTCAACGAATACAAAACCGAAATCAGTATGCGCAATGTGCTGGCCTTGTCGCCCATTATTTTATTATTTGTCAGTTGCCCGATTGGCTTTTCTTTGGGAAAACGCACCAACAAGGGCTGGGGGATGCTGTTTAGCGTAATTATCATTTTTTCCTTTTATCTGTTAATGACGTTAGGCCTTTCGCTCGGTAAAAAATACGGCTTTTTGGCCTATCCCGGCCCGTGGCTGCCTATCTTTGCGGGCATAGGCGCGGCTTATTACCTGTGGAAGAAGAGGTTAAATATTTAATGCGCATTTACAATTATATTGCCAAAAAGTTTTGGGGGCCGTTCTTCTTTGCACTGGGCGTGTTTACCACGCTGGTGGTACTGGGCGACACCTTTGAAAAAATGAAGAATTTGAGCAACGGCACCACCACTATTTTGGATTTGCTTTCCTACTCGCTGGCGACCTTTCCCAACTGGCTGACAACCATTATGCCCGTGGCCTGCCTGCTGGGTGCGATTTCCGTCATTTCCGAAATGGTTTCCAACGGAGAGTGGACGGCCTGCGTGGCGGGCGGCTTTGCCCCGCGCCAACTGTTTAAACCCGTTATTATGTGCATTTTAATTGTGGTGGCTGGCACTATGTTTATGCAAGAGTTTGTTGTGCCGCCCCTCAACCTAAAAGCCGACAAAATTTACTACACGCGCATCAGTCCCTCGGACAATTTCAACCCGGACACGGAATATGACGTTGTGATAAAGGTTTCCCCTACGCAAATGCTCTTTGCCAAAGAAGTGGATTTGAAGAAGGGCACAATGACAAAAGTTTCGCTGGATTCTTACAACGACGCCTGGGACATTGCGGACCAAATTGTAGCCGACCAAATGGTGTGGGATAAGGACACTAAAAACTGGCTGTTTTCCAACGGCATTAAGCGTACCTTCGTGGACGAAATGGACACCACCGAACAACACTTTGAGCAGGAAAATTCCCCCGTCAGCCTCCGCCCGGACGAAATGTCCGTCAACAAAGTGGAAGATAAACTGTTAAGCATACGGGATTTAACCAAACGTATCAATTTTTATAAACAAAGCGGGCTTGCGCACTACGCCACGGAAACAATGCGCCAATCCCGCTTGGCTACACCGTTTGTAACGGTAATTATGTGCCTGCTCGGGATGCCCTTTGCTATCAGCGTGCGCCGTAAAAGCAAAATCGTAAACATTATCGCTTCTATGGTGATTGCATTTACGTTTTGGTGGCTGATGTCTATGTTTACGTCCATTGGCGAAAATGGCTACATCAACCCCTTTATTGCGGGCTGGGGACCCGTTATTGTTTTCGGCGCGGTAGTATTTTTTGAATTTAAGTGGATGAAGTTATAACACTAGCCAAAGCGCGCAAAAGTTTTTATAATAGTTTTAGTTGTAAAACTGCCCTAAACCAGTTACGTTTAGGATAAAATTTGCATCTGTTTTTGGAACCGTATGCAGAATATGGTGCGCTGCCGGGATACCGGTGGCATAATCCTAGTCCAAAAACAGTCGTTTTAAGCACGGAATAAACGGCCTAATTACCCGTTTGTTCCGTGCTGAGTGCTTTCTGCCATATTTTATATGGCAGAAGGCCACGGCTGTTATTATTTGGGTTACTAGGATTAGCGCAAATATAGCAGCCGTTTTTGTTTGCCTCGCTTTTGCCTACTCTGCTTGTACCGACATAGTGCTCTATTTTCCTGCCAAAAAGAGATACACAAACACAAGGAGAAAAATTAATGAAAAAAAATTTTATTTGGGCAGGAAGCGTAACATTACTCTTTCTATTATTAGACCTTTATTTAAATGCTCACACAATTACTTTTTGGACACTCTTTTCTGTAATTTTTTCATTTTCTAGTTATACCATCTTTTCCTTTTTTTTATCTGGCTGTTTTTTATATCGTTGCAGCAGATTAACGCTGTCTTTTATTGCAATATTAGTTCTTTTCCCTATACTTAATTTTTTCTACTATCAAAACTATGCTTCTTTTATTTCCGCACAACTAATAACAGCCTTAACACACGAACCACGTTTTTTATTTGCAATTCTTAAGATGCAACTTTTACCATATTGGCTATATATCATATGCCCAACCATTATATTCGCTTTATATTCTTATCAAATGCTAAAACAAACCTTTGGAGATTATACAACAACTCCTAAACCATTTTTTTTATTTAAAAAATATTTTTTCATTATTCCAATTCTTGTTTTATGGGTAATACAAATCAAATGGTGTTTAAAGTACAATCCAACACAACTTTTTACGCGTACTTTTTACATTTGGGGTTCAGCAACTCTCATTTCTTTCATATGCTTTTTCATTAAATTAAAATCAAAAAATCTTAAAAGTACCATTTTAGGTTATGGAATAATTGTCTGCCTTGGTGTATTTACTTTAATTGGGCCCGCAAAAGATTATTTACACAAAACTTGTTTTGATAGCCAGTTCATTATTCAGGCCTTTAATAGTTTCTTCACACCAATGCGAAATAAAAGTCTTAAACAAACCGATAAAGCCCAACAGAAATATGAAAATTACCAAGCGCCTGATATTCCTTTTAATCTCTTAGTTGTGGTAAACGATGCTTTACGTGCTAGTAATTTAGGAATATATGGATATAAGCGCAACCCAGACGTTGCCCTTGCTGATTTTTATAAAAAATCTTTTGTCTTTCAAGCATTATCCCCTGCCAATTATACAGATACGGCTATCCCTTCCATTTTTACTAGCCAAGGGCCGCAAAGGCATCCGTCTTTTATCAAGGATTCTCTAACATTATGGGATTTTTTCCCAAAACACTTTTTTTCCTTTTATGTTTTGACTTCCAGTAAAAATTGGGCAAACATAAAGGATTTTTTACTTTCTTTCAATATGAAACATCTATGGAGTACGGCAGATGATGCCGGGATTAAAGACTCTTTGGACTATACTGACGACAAAATAGCCGTTGAGCATATTTTGCAATTACTAGCCCAATATCCTCAATTTGTAGGTGTATTTCACGCCAATAGTATGCATTTTCCTTATTATCAAAAGGAAAATTTTGCACCTTATCAACCGTGTGAAACTGAACGTAAAAATTGGCCACAAACATCAGTAAACTGCTACGACAACGCAATATATTATTTAAGCCATTTGGAAAATCAATTATTTAAAAATATAAATTTAGAAAATACAATTATAATTATAACTTCGGACCACGGAGAAGGGTTTGCCGAACACGGTTCTTATTTTCATAACCAGGATATGCACCAAGAATCTATCCGGGTCCCCTTCATTTGGTATATTCCGCCAAGCATAATAAAAAAAATTCCAGCAGAAAATTGGCAAAACTTTAAAAACAATCAAAAAAGATATGTCAGTACCACTGATATTATCCCAACTATTTTGCATTTGGCTTCTTTACTTTCAAAAGACACATTGGTTTATCAAAAAGAAGATTTTACTGGAAAGAGTTTGTTTTCAGACCAATCGGGCCGTGTGGTCATATCCTCTGGTTGTTTTGTTGATTATCGTTGTTTCAAAAGAGATGTAGTCTTTGCAGATGAAAATTATTTCGTTCTTTTACAACCTAATAGTTTAAATCAACTAGAAATATTTTCCGCTAACGATTTTGAACAAAAAGTTCCTTTAAACAAAAAAGATATTGACATACAAAAATTAGAAAATATTATGAGCCAAGCCCCAGAAATACATCCATTAGGAGCAATGCTAACTAATTTGGCTCATAAATTGGAAGAAAAATGAAACTCCCCGGGCTCACGCGCCCGGGGTTTGTTAGTTGTTGGCGTAAAATTAAACAAACGGTTTTAAGAACGGCTTACGCGGTCTATGGCCGACAGCAAATCGTCCGTGTCAAACGGCTTATACAGCACGCCATTTGCGCCCAACCGTTCGGCTTCTTCCAAAATAGAATCTTGCCTTAACCCCGTTACAATCAGCACTTTTACCTGCGGGGCCATTTTTTTAAGTTTCGCCAAGATATCCAGGCCGTTTTCCGTAGGAAAGAACACATCCAGCAAGATAAGCCCTACGCCGCTGCCTTCCAGTTTGGAAAACAACTCCGCCGAACCGCCCGCTTCAAAAGCCACTTCAAAGCCGGAAGATTCCAGCACATTTTTAATGGCGGAGCGCAAAATAACAGAATCGTCCACTAATGCGATTTTTAACATATTATTTTACATACGGGGCCATTAATTTTTCCCCGAAATCAAGCAAGGCCTGCGTGTCTTTTTTAGTGGCCGTTTCGGCATACACGCGCAAGAGCGGCTCCGTGCCGGACGGGCGCAAGAGCAGCCACTCGTCATTTTCAAAAATGATTTTTAAACCGTCAAAGGTAAGCGTTTCGGCAATGCGCTGGCCGTTGATTTTTTTCGGCAGTTTTTTGCGCATTTTTTCCGCCATTACGGCCTTATCCACGGGTTTGGCTAGTGGCAAATCCCGGCGCATATAGACGGACGCGCCGTATTCGGCGGCCACCGCGGCGCACAGTTCGCTGGCTTTTTTGCCCGTTTGGGCCATAATGTCCAAAAACGCCAAGGCAACCGTCAGGCCGTCGCGGTCCGGCAAATTGCCCTTCCAGGCAAATCCGCCCGATTCTTCCACGCCAAAGGCCACATCGTCCAAATTCATACGTTCGGCCACATTTTTAAAGCCTACGCCCACTTCTTCAAACAGCATTTCGTGCTGGCGGGCGATGCGCTTTAACAGGTAGCCCATAGAAACGGTCTGCACGATTTTACCGTCCAATTTTTTGTGCTTGATAAAATAGTCGCACAGTACAGCGGCAATCACGCACGGGGTCAAATAAGTGCCCTTTTCATCAATCAAGGCCACACGGTCGCCGTCGCCGTCAAAGGCTACGCCCAAGGCGGCCTTTTTGGCGACTACCGTTTTTTTAAGTTCGGTCAAATTCTTTTCCACCGGCTCGGGCTGGCCGCCGCCAAAGGTGGGGTCGTGATCGGCGCGCAGGGCAATTACCTGTTTTTCGGGCAGGAACTTTTCCAAATAGCCCGCGGCCGCACCGTACATATAATCCATTACCACTTTGCCTTTAAAGGTCTTCAATTTTTTAGCGTTGATGTGGCTGGCTACATATTTAAAATAGACGTCGGTAACGTCCTTTTTGTCGGCCTTTTGTCCGTAAAGGAGGAGAACGGAATTTTGGTCCAGCAATTCCTCAACCTCTTTGGTTACGCGCGCCGGGGCCGAACCGCCCGCGAGTTTAATTTTAATTCCGTTGTAGTTAGCCGGGTTGTGGCTCGCGGTAACCATAATGCTCATCCAGCATTTGCTCATACTCAAACAAGCGGCCACCGGGGTAGAAATCGGGGTGGAAGAAAGGGTAACATCAATTTTGTTAGCGCGGAAGATGCTGGCAATATCGGCGGCGAACAGGTCCGACATAAAGCGTCTGTCGTACCCGACAAAAATTTTAGGGGCCTTGGAGCCTTCCTCGCCCGGAGCGTTTTCGTTGATATAATCCGCCAATGCCTGTGCCATACGGCGCACGTTTTCAAACGTAAAATCCCAAGCAATCACGCCTCTCCAACCGTCGGTGCCGAACTTAATTTCAGATGCCATACTTTCTCCCGTTAAAAATAATAAATCTATAATGTCTTGCAACTTCCGTTTTTGCTGTTTAAGTTGTTTTGCCTTTTAAGCCGTTTTCGCCGATATTAGGAGCGCCTATAAAATTAAATTTTAAGAGTGGCAAAGGCCTGACTTGTTTGAGCCGTTTAGGCGAGTTGTCAGGCTGCCCTTTAAAATTTCATTTTATGCTCCATTATCGGCTAGCCTTTTTGGTAACTTTTTCTGCAATGAGAAAAAGTTACAAAATATTTTTTGAAACTTCACTTTTTTAATAAAGCAAAAAAGTGGAGGTGGGGGGATTCGCACCCCCGTCCGAACATCTTCTCCATCCGGGCACTACAAGTTTAGCCTTGCTTAATTAACCGCAAACTAAGCGCAAGGCGGCACGTTTGCGGTTTAGTTCGTTGGTCTTAGGCAAAGCCGGACGAACCGCGCCTGCTTTGCAGCATTCCATATATTGACCGCAATCCGCTAGCGTATGGAAGACACCAGCGGCGCGGTGGGACTAAGCGTTAGCCCAAGCGACTTGATTGTCGTTAGTTATTTTTGTGGCCCTATTTTAGCCGGCCTGGCCAACCGGCACTTGCTCCCGGGCGGCAACAGATACCCGTCGAATCTATTACACCCCCGTAAAAAACGGAAATTGTCAAAGAACGCTTCCTGTGAATTAGCATTATATTGTATCATTTTCTTATAACAATTTTGACAAAGAAAGGCAACCTTATTATGTATGTAAGCACAAAACCGACGGTATATTTGATTGACGGGCTGAACCTGGTACGCAGTTTTTTATACGAATTTTCCCGTACGGAAGAGGAAGTAACCGCAGACTTTTTGGACTTTTTAACCGATATCTCGCAAGACGAACATTACGCAATGCACCAATACGAGGTAATTTTTGACGGCTCCTTCCGCCCCATCGGCCCGCTGTACCGAGGGGGCGTGCATATTTCGTTTTCGGAAGAGGACAGCGCCGACCAAATTATTTACGAGCGCGCGGACTTTTTGAGCCAAAGCGGCCAGCGCGTAATTGCGGTAACCGACGACAGGCTGTTGCAAGACGCCCTAAAAAAATTAGGTGTAAAAACGCTCTTTTGCCGTAAATTTTACAACGGGCTTAAAACCTTTGACAAGTAAATATCGGGCGGCAACATAAAACAATGTACAAGTGCGCATTTTTTTGTTAAAATAATTCTATAAGAGGGCTGGTGGCGGAATGGCAGACGCGACAGACTTAAAATCTGTTGACCGCAAGGTCGTGGGGGTTCAAGTCCCCCCCTGCCCACTTAAAAATCCTGCCATTTAATTACACCCACCAGTACGAAAAATATGTTAGAAGACATCAACCGTACGCTTTCCAAATGTTTTGGCTGGGTCAGCACCGTTTTGCCCCTGGGGCTTAAATTTTTCGCAATCGCCGTGGCCGTGGCCGCGGTCTTTTTGTTTTTTGACTTCCGCACGCTCGGCATTTTATTTCTGTTAATCGGCTGCTTCTGCGCGTTTTTCTTCCGCGACCCGAAGCGCGAAACCGTCTTCGCCGATGACGAAATCGCCTGCCCGGCGGACGGAACGGTCCTTTCCATTAAAACGGAAGACGACCCCAACTCCGTGGTGGTGCGTATTTTTCTGTCTATCTTTGATGTACACGTCCAACGCGCTACCGTAAACGGTAAAATCGGCGATATTTTTTACAACAAAGGCACTTTTTTGTTTGCCAACAATCCGGGCGCCGATAAAAACGAACGCAACTTAATCCAGATTTTTAAAGACGGCGATACCGCCCGCTTTGCCCACGTGGAACAAATCACGGGCGCCATTGCGCGGCGCATTGAGTGCTGGGTAAATACCAAGCAAGACATTAAAATCGGCGGACATTTGGGCCTAGTGCGTTTTGGTTCCCAGGTGGCCGTATATCTGCCCAAAGAAAAAGTGCGCGTACTGGTAAAAGAAGGCCAAAAGGTGCAGGGCGGCGTTACCGTTTTGGGCTTGTGGAAATAGAGGATTTTATGGAAGAAAATAAAGAAACCAAGGTTGTTGAAAAGTTAAAACACACCGGCGCTATGACGGCCCCCTCGCTTTTTACGCTGGGGAATTTGGCGTGCGGCTTCTTCTCCATTTTAGCGGCGGCCAAGGGGAACTTTGCACACGCCGGATGGTTGATTTTGTTCGCAATGGTATTTGATATGTTTGACGGCCGCGTGGCCCGCCTGTTGGGTGCGGAAAGCAACTTTGGTGTGGAAATGGACTCCCTGGCCGATGCGGTTTCCTTCTGCACGGCTCCGGCGTTACTGATGTATTTCTTTGTGCTTCATACGCAACCCTTATGGGGCGCGCCGATTGCGTGCGTATATGCCTGCTTTGGCGTACTGCGCTTGGCCAAGTTTAATGCAATGGCCTATGCGGGCCAAGGCTCCAAAAAGTATTTCTCCGGCTTGCCCACTCCGGCGGCGGCGGCCATTTTGGCCTCGTTTGCCATTTCTTACAGCATTATGCTGGGCGATATGGGCGGGAGAAACATCCACTTTTTAGCGATGTATTTGCCGCACTTGTACAATTTTGTATGGTTTGCAATGTTGGTGCTTTCGTTGTTAATGGTATCCAATATTCCGTATGCCGCCTTTAAGGCCAAACGCGAAAAACGGCTGAGCGTGTGGGTGTTACTGCTAATTGTGTTTTTGGTGGTAATGCTGATCCGCTTCCCGCAGGACGTGATTTTTATCGTGTTCTCGCTCTATGTAGTGTTCGGCTTATTAGCCGTACTCTACCGGGCGTTTAGAGGCATTAAAGTAGAAAAATAAATTTGTCAGCCTAAAAAATCCCGGGGTTTTTAGACCCCGGGATTTTTTATTGTGTAAAACTTACCAGTTTTTGTGCTTCCAGTAGATCATTACAAGCCACACCAAAATCAAACACACGCCCATAATCATCCAAAAGGCGTCAGGGTGGTTGGACAGCGGCAAGGCCACGTTCATACCGTACGCACTTACCACCAGCGTAGGAACCATCATCCAAATGGTAATTACGTTTAACTTTTTAATCAGCAGGTTCAAATTGTTATTTACGATAGAAGCGCGGGCATCCAGTAACTGCGCTAAAATGTTGGAATAAATATCCGCCTGTGTTTTGCATTGCATATTTTCTACGATGATGTCGTCCAGCATTTCCTCGTCTTTTTCGTCAAAGCCGATGCGGGCGGAAAGGTTACGCGTTTTTTCAAACACAAAGCCGTTGGAGGTAATAGCCTCGGCGTAATACACCAAACTTTTCACCAAACTAAACAGGTTCAAAAGGTAAGTGTTATCCACGGACTCGGTAATTTTATCCTCAATTTCCTCCGAAATCATATGAATAATACGCAAGTGTTCCACATAGTGAGAAATAGAGTTATATACCAGTTTCAAAAATACTTCTTTAATGGAGGAAACCGAGTGGAACCGCTTGCCCACAAACAGCGGGATATCCTCCGCCAATACCACAATTAGTTTATCCTCAAACAAAAACATCCCGACGGAAGCAACCTTAAATTCCAGTTGGTCCTTGCCGGAATAATTTTTGGGGCGTTTATAAATCATTGCGATATGTTCGGGCTCAAACTCCAAGCGCGGCAATTCATCCGGGTCCAAGGAAGAGGCCAAGGTGTGTTCGTCAATTTGATAAGTCTCCACCAAAAACCGCTGTTCGTCCACCGTCGGGTTTGTATATAAAAACACCTGCGCGGAAGAAGAATCGGTTTCCAGCAGTTTTTTATCTTTGATTTCGTATTTTTTAAGCATTTTACGCCTCTTGGCCGGATGGTATATATTTAAATGATACCACCTACAAACCGCCTTGTAAAGTTTTTTACCGTCCTATTTTCGGGCAAAGGCCAACTCCTGCGCCAAATATGTTTTGGTTTCGCTAAATACCACTCTGCGCAGCAGCCATAAAGATAAAATATTCGGCACGCACATCACGGCAATCGCCGTATCGGCCAACTCCCATACCAGTTTGGGGCTCAAAAAGCCACCCAAGCACATCATTAAAAGCCACACCACATATACGGGCTTTTCCACATTTACCCCCAAGCAAAACTGGGCCGATTTGGCGGTGTAATAACTCCACCCCACCAGCGTGGAGAACGCAAACAAGGTAAGGGACATTAGCAAGAAATACGCTCCGCCCGGCAAGGTGGCAAAGGCGCTCTGCGCCAGTTGCGCGCCAAACAGCGTTCCGCTCTGCCAATCGCCCGCTACTACCACCGTTACGCCCGAAAGCAAACAGATAACCAAGGTATCCCAAAATACCGTTGTAGCAGATACCAGCCCTTGGCGCACCGGGTTAGGCGTTTGGGCCGCAGCCGCGGCAATCGCGCCGCTTCCGCTTCCGGCCTCGTTGGACAGAACCCCGCGGGACACGCCGTAGCGCACCGCTTCTTTAAGCGTAATACCTACCGCACCGCCCACCAAGGCCGTACCGCTAAACGCGCTTTTAAAAATGCAGGACACCGCCCACGGGAATTTTTCCCAATGCAAAATAAGCACCACCAGGCACAGCACAATATACAAAACCGCCATACCGGGCACCAGCCATTTGCACAAGGCGGCAATCTTGCGCACGCCGCCTAAAATCACGCTGCCTGTTAAAATTACCAATACCGCCGTGGTTACAACGGCCGGTATGTTAAAGACGGAGCCATAAATGGCCGCCAAGGAGTTGGTTTGAATAAGCGCATCGCCAAACCCCATTAAGGCCGTAGCCGCCGCAAAAATAAGGGCTGTCTTCTTCATATTAAGCCCGTTTTTAAGCACATACATTGGGCCGCCCACATATTCGCCCGCTTCGTTCTTTTCGCGGTATTTAACGGCCAGTACCGATTCGGCATATTTGGTAGCCATCGCCAAAAAGGCGGAAAGCATCATCCAAAACAGCGCCCCCGGCCCGCCGGTGGAAACCGCCGCGCTAACGCCCACGATATTGCCCGTGCCCACCATAGCGGCCAAGGCCACCACCAACGCCCCAAAACTGCTGATAACGCCCGCCGAGCGGCTTTTTTTTATAGAGAGAGAAATCGCACTAAATAAATGTTTTTGGATAAAGTGCAACTTGCAGGTAAAATACAAACTGATGCCCACAATCAAAACCAACATCGGCGCCCCCCATAAGAACGCGTTTAAACTGACAATTCCCTGCGTAAAACTTTCCATAAACAAATACTCTCTTTTTTGTATAGTATATATGTGCGCAAGTGCACAACTCTAAAATTTTACAAAAATATGACTATCTTATTTCCAAAAAATAAAAAAGCCGCACTAAAAGAAATCTCCACCCCCGCCGGTTATGTAAACCACGTGGCCGCCGGGCTGAAACTGCCGGGCAAGGCTGTTTTATGCCCCATTTCCTCCTTAACGCGCTATGTAGAAAGCCACGCCAAGTATAAAAAATACAACTGCGAGGCGGACATTTACGTTTTGGAAGGGCAAAATTTGTGCTATGTAACCAATTTCGGTTCCGGCGCGCCGGGTATGGCTATGGCCTTGGAGGTGTTAATTGCACTGGGCATAAAGGAATTTGTGTTTATCGGGCTGGCGGGCTCGTTGCAAGAAGAAGTGGAACCCGCCGACATTGTGCTCGCGAGCGAAGCCCTGTGCGACGACGGCACTTCTCCCTGCTACACGAATAAAGAAACCGCCAAACCCGCCAAAACGCTTTTTAGCAAACTTGCCAAGCAGTTGGAAGCAGACGGCAAAAACTTTCACACCGGGCGCAACTGGACCACGGACGCTATCTTCCGCGAGACCAAGGCCGAGGTAAAACATTACCAAAAAGAAGCCGTTTTGACGGTGGAAATGGAAACCGCGGCGTTTTACGCCATTTGCGCCAAACGCAAGGTACAGGGCGCGGCGGCCTTTGCCGTGAGCGATGTATTGGCCCGATACAAATGGGAACCGCACTTTGGCGAAAAGCCGATTTTCCGCGCGCTAGAAGATATTTTTACCGCCGCGCAGAAAGTGCTTAAATAATTTGTCAGCAAGGAAAATGGAAAGCCCCGGGTGTTTGCCCAGGGCTTTTTGCTATTCTATCTTTACGCGTTCCCAATCGTCATTATGGGGAATCAGTTCGCCCCACGTTTGGCAAAATTGTACGCCCTTTGGGCTATTTTTCGGGGCCGCACAATAAATAGTGCCTTGCATCGTCGTCCAATCCGAGGCATTGGCGCGCACCACCAGTTCATACCAAAAGGGCCCGTTTTGACGGACAATATATAACCGTCCAGTCGTAATATATTGGAAATCACAGGCAAAATTTTGTGGGCAATTTTTTAGGCCAATATCCAACGCCTCTGCACTTGTAGGCATACGCGTATGAGCCATATAATAGCGATCCACCGAGTCCCTGAACGCGCGCCCATAGGCTAGGGCCGACGCCGCACGACTGCGCTCCACCGCCATTTGATAATTAGGCCACGCCACCGAAGCCAATATACCGATGATAAGCACGACAACTAAAAGTTCAATTAAGGTAAATCCCTCACTTGCAGTATGGAAAGTTTTGGCCGTGCGGTCGCTTGTTGTTAAGCCGTCATCCCGTAGTGTCTTTATACGGGATCTGTTGTTGTAGTTGTCATCCCAGGCGTGGACCCGGGATCCAGTCTGTTTATTAGATAAACTCCTTATTTTATTTCTGG